>DAOLCX010000072.1:0-8164 GCA_035327685.1 Pirellulaceae bacterium
GAGGGGAGTGAGTAGTCAAACCCGCAGCGATTGAGGAACTCGTCCGACGCACTGATCGTCAACAACTCCAGGACATTCAGCGCTTTGCCTCGAGCCACGCACCGCAACAACAGACCGCGCCCGATTCCCATCCGTTGATAGTCCGGTGAGACCGCCAGGCACTGGATTTCAGCCAATTTACGCGAATAGACTTCAACTGCCGCAAAACCGACCAGGCGACCGCCGCATCGCGCCAAGAATGCATGTTTAGTGAGGTGCAATATTTCCTCGATCGACCTCGCGAGCAACTGTTGGGTTTGCACGAACGGTTGAAGAAATTCGTAAACCTCAATGGCATCGTTTGCCGTCGCTTCGGAAAATGCGATCTGTTCGGTCGTCTGATTATTCATGATTTGTGCACCAGTGACGGATCAACTTCGCGTACAAAGTCGTCCCCAAGGCCAACTGTTCTAATGAAATCCATTCATCATGCGTGTGGGCTTGAGCGATATCACCGGGGCCGAAGATCAACTTGTCAGCCACTTCCGTGAACACGCCACCGTCCGTGGCATACGCTACCGTCTTTGGTTGGGATTGTCCAACGCATTGCAAAGTTTGCCGAATGTAGTCGGAATCAGGTGGCGTGTACAGGGGATCGCAGCTTCTCAGGATTTCCAGTGTCAGTCCATTAGTCAGCGCCACCGCTTGCGCTCGCTCAATCAAGGGCGCGCAATCGACCTGCGGCATCGGACGGGCATAGACCGTACAAACGCTGGAGGAGGCCGTCACATTGATCGCCGCCGCATCGTCTTTGATGCCAATATTCCAAGTCAAGGAAGGCGGGTCGAACTCCGGATTGTGCCAAACAGTTTCGCGTTCGGTTTCTTGATAAATAGATAGCATTTCTTGGAGAAAGGGGATCATCCGCAAGTTGGCGTTGTCGCCACAACCGGTACTGGAATGTGCGGCGCGGCCAGAACCTGTCGCCCGCAGGCAGAGCGAGCCTTTGTGGGCGTAAACAACTTCCAGATTGGTTGGCTCGCCAATGATCATCTTGGCTCCATGATCGACCAGTTCGCGGTAAAACTTGCTTTCCGAAACGACATGCCGGGCACCATGAAAACCGACTTCTTCGTCAGCGGTTACCACCATATAGATCGGCTTCGTCAACTCGTCGGCATCAAACTGTTGAGCGGCTGCCATGAAACAAGCGAGCGAGCCTTTCATATCGCAACTTCCTCGACCATACAGCCGCCCATTGATGACTTTGGGATCGAAAGGGCCAAATGAGGATGAAAACCACTTCTCGGCCGGGACCACGTCCGTGTGGCAACTATAAGCCAACCCCCCTGCCCCAGTTCCTTTCTTGGCGACCAGGCAGACTTTTCGGACATCGGCCTGATCGCGATACTGCAAACGCTCGACAATGAAGCCATGTTTGGTAAGCTTCATTTCCAGATATTTGCTAACGACACGGTTCGATAAACGACTGGTCGAATCAATTTCGACTAGCCGCTTGGCATAACGCAACGCTTTCATTTTGTGCACCCCAGAGGCATGTTCATCAATTCACGCAAAACTACAATATGTGTTCTCACGTACGTCAGGCTTTCCAGCCGGACTGAAGCCTACGGGAAGGTTTCCGATGCTGTGAGCGTGATTTCGGTTTTATCGTAATTCAAACGGCTCAACATGGGAATGCACAGACTCGACGTCGCGTCGTCTGGAAACTCCAAAGTCGCGGAGCAGGACGAAGTCGCCTTGCGGCAATTCCTCGCTGAGATTGACCAGGGTGCCGCTCGCCCACATTTGATTACCGGTAAATTGGCTGAACGCTCGCTCCGCGAACTACTTGCCGAATTAACCGCTAATCCAAAACTGAATTACACGATCCAGGTAATGCCCATCACAGTGGCGGCGTTGATGCCACCGAAGTGGATCGCGACCCGATTGCAAATACCGGACGACGCCACGCATCTGATCATTCCCGGATACTGTAATGGTGATTTGTCGCCAATCCGCCAGGCATGTTCGATCCCCGTCCTGGTTGGCCCACGCGACCTGCGCGATTTGCCAGAGTGGTTATCAGGGCGGACCATACCAATAACACTTGACGACTACGACATCCAGATCATCGCAGAAATCAACTCGTGTCCACGCCTGACGACGTCACAAATTCGGCAGATGGCTGCGGAGTTAGTCGCCGACGGCGCAGACTTGATTGACTTGGGTTGTGAACCGGGACTGCATTGGACGCGCATCGGAGAAGTCGTCTCCGAGTTAAAGGGAGAAGGCTTTAGAGTGTCTGTCGATTCCTTTGATGTGAAGGAGATTGAGGCCGCCTGCCGGGCCGGCGCCGAATTGGTGTTGTCCGTCAATTCGACAAATCGCGATGCAGCACGGGATTGGGGAAAGGAAGTCGTCGCGATTCCAGACCAACCTCAGGATATAAAGTCGTTGTATGAGACCATCGAATACCTTATCAAATGCTCCGTACCATTTCGAATCGATCCCATTCTGGAACCCATCGGAATAGGATTGGCCAACAGTTTTCAGCGTTATTGGCAAGTCCGCAAGGATTGGCCTGATCTGCCCATGATGATGGGGATTGGCAACTTGTCCGAATTGACGGATGTCGATTCTGCGGGAATAAATATGTTGGTTATCGGATTGTGCCAGGAATTGGGAATTCGCAGTGTGTTGACGACCCAGGTCATCAACTGGGCGCGTTCCTCGGTCGCGGAATGCGATGTGGCACGACGCTTGGCATTTCGCGCCGTCAAGTTAGGGACTCCTGCCAAACGAGTATCCGATCAATTGGTCATGCTTCGCGATCCGCGTTTAGTGGCATTTAGGGTCAACGAGTTGGACCGGCTAGCCGAACAAATCAAGGACCACAACTTGCGAATATTCGCTGAAGAAGGTGAATTGCATATTTTGGGGTGTGGGCGACATTGGCGCGGCACAGATCCATTCGAACTACTTCGGGCTCTACAAGCCGAACTGCACCCTCCCTTGGACCCATCTCATGCGTTTTATTTGGGTTTTGAGTTGGCCAAAGCCAAGATGGCATTGCACTTGGGAAAACAATACGTGCAAGACCAACCGCTCCGGTGGGGTCATCTTGGACCTGGCCCATAGCAGCAAAATTTGCCGGGCACGGCATCGGGCAGAATGGCTTGATTGTAAATGCGAACGTCATTCTCAAGCGCAACCTGGAATGGGAATGCCTCGCCCAGGGGATCGGAATTCCTTTTCAGGTCAGGCAAGTGCCATCTTGTGGGCCCGATTAATCGGTTGCGTTGTGATTGAGCAGGACACTCACCTCTCTGAGGACGTTACCGAGGCGATGGAAAATCGTAATCGCGAGGAGTTCGGCCAACCTGAAAACGATGGAACCCAAATTCTGTGGGGCGATAGTCTCCAATGGGCTCGACTGACAACTCAGGCGAAATATCTGCCTGTGGATCGAGCAGCCACAGGACTGAATTCAAGATAGTTCTGCGAAGGCCTGCGCTTTCGAAGTCGGTGGCCGCTCCCATGGTGGTGCAAACAATTCGATTGGGTTGGTGACTCAAACCCGGATAAACGCGGGTCCAGACCAAGGGCATCATCGGCTCGTTCTTTCGCCCCAACACAGGTGGACTATCGGGTTGCATGCCTTCCAACACCTGGCCATACATGATGATCTCTGCATCGTCGGGGAGTTCCCCAACGGTATAAACATCGGTGGGTCCCCAAACATCCGTGACGCCAGTCAAGATTGGATGGTCGGCGGTCAGCGTGTTGGGAATCCCTCGTGTACTTTCCCGGCCATGGGCGCCGTGATGGGCGACCCACGTTTCGCCCAACAGTTGCTTGCCAAAGCCGCCGACGAAGGTGCGGTCATTATAAGCAAACCTCGCAAACGGACTGGTCGAATCGTCCGGATATTGAAATGCGTGTGTCGATGTACGCAGCGCAATCAACGGCTTGCCGCGTTCCAAATAGTCGACGAACCAGGTCATCTGGTCGTCCGGGAGGCACCGGAAACGCCAAGCCACAATCACCAGATCGGCATCTTGTAGATGATGCATTCCAGGCACATTCGTTTGACAGTTCGGGTCGATCACGCCTGTGGATGGGTTGATGGGAAACAACACCACACAATGAAATCCGTGCCGCTGACTGAGCATTTGCCCGAGCATCGGCAGCGCTTCTTCGGACCTATATTCTTCATCGCCGGCCAACAGCACAATCTTCTTTCCGCGATCGATTTCTGCCGGCGGTTGATAGACACACCACGGATCCGATTTCAAAACAGAATCCGGCATGGGTTGTTCTGCTTCGACATAAAGCCACCCCATCAGACAAATCGTGACCCACCCTATGATGCCCATCGAGAGTTTCATGTTCGTTCCATCTCCTGCCTAAACCAACGAATCCCACAGGATATTGTAGCCGACGCTGAGTCGGCGGTGGTTTGGCCACTTGTAACCGTTCACGAAATGTTGGGCGCGTCGAGCAAGTCGTTCGACGAAACACGTTAGCTTGGACGAATCGATCTGCGACGCTCACCAGGTGTCGATTTGCAACAAGACGACTTGCGGAACGCACCAGAGCCCAGATTAACTATCCATACCGTGAACGGATACGGCCACTTGGTGGGGGGTAATAGAAAATGCCGCCCCCAAACAAGGGGCGGCATCTGATTGTTATTCACCAACTCGGCATCAGCCAGCGCCGACGCCAGTGGTTCAACTAGCAACAGCGTCCGCCACGGCGGAACAAGCCACAGCCACGGAACAAACGGCAGCGATGGCCACGGCCACGATCACAGCAGACGCCGCAATCTTGTGGGCAGCATCCACCACCCCAGTGACCACAACCGGCGTTCACAGGTGCGCAACATCCACCACCAACACGAACAGGCACTTCCACCGTGCGAGCAACGCGACGGCAGACTTGGACTTGAACGTCTTCGGTATAGATCTCAGGCACACACACGGTGTAAGTTTGCGTCCGGGTTTCCGGTCGGCACTCCATGACCGTGACCGTGCAGGTCCGTGTCTCTGGTACCATCACCGTGCAACAGACTTCTCGAGTCCGCGTTTCAGTACGGCAGCGCTGTACATTCACGACGCGTTCACGAGTTTGCGTTTCCATCACGGTAACTGGAACAGTGCGCGTCCGAGTTTCCGTCCGGCAGCGTTGCACGTTTACGGTGCGAGTCCGAGTTTCCGGAACCATCGTCGTCACACAGACGTCACGTGTGCGTGTTTCCATCCGCGTACGGGTCACCGGAACCGTACGAGTTTGCGTCTCTTGACGGCAGCGGTTGACCACCACGTCTCGAGTGCGAACTTCTTGACGGGTACGTTGCACATTCACCATCCGAGTTTGCGTTTCCGTCCGTGTCCGCGGAACGGCAACCGTCCGAGTTTCAGTCACATCTTGCCAATCGTTAACCGTCACGGTTTGCGTCCGGGTTTCCGGCCGCATGACAGTGACCATGCAAGTGTACGTTTGCGGAACCTGACGGCAGCGCGTCACTGTACAAGGGATTTCTTCCCGAACGATGTTCGGAACCCAGACTCGGCGGCAGACCGTTTGATAGGTCGCGCCACAACCGCAGTCTTGAGCGACGCCGCAGTCACCGCAACCGCCACAAGCGGATCCACAACCTCGATTGATGAAGCGTCCACCAAACCGATTGCCCGGAGGGCAGCACGCATTGCAACCCGAAACGGGGACGGTTTCTTGGCGAACTTCCCACGAACCCATATCGCGGCAAACCGTGCGATGGATGGTTTCTTGATAAGTTTCGTTGACCATCCGCGTGAAGGTTCGTTCTTCCTGAGTCGGGACCATCACGGTCACTTCACGTTCCACTTGACGCGGTACGCAAACGCGACGAGTAAACGTTTGCTCAACGTTCTCCGTGTAGGGCACACACACTTGATAAGTCTGTTCGACTTGCTCGGTGTATGGCACGCAAACCGTGTACTGCTGAGTGACAGTCTCTTGGTACGGCACGTTTACCGTAAACGTTTGTTCCACTTGTTCGGTGTAAGGAACGCAAACGGTATATTCTTGGGAAACCGTTTGCGTTTGCGGAACCATCACGGTGAACGTTTGTTCCACTTGTTCCGTGTATGGAACCTGAACCGTGTAGGTCTCTTCACGATGGGTCGTTACCGGAACGCAAACCTGATACGTCTGAGTAACTTGTTCCGTATAAGGAACGTTCACATTGTAGTTTACGGTTCGCGTCTGTCGCTGCGGTACCATCACGGTGTACGTTTGTTCTCGTTGGACGGGAACTTGAACGTTTACCGTCACGTCGCGAGTGCGAGTCTCTTGACGCATTCGAGTTCGCGTCACCGTGCGCATTTCGGTGGTGATTTCATTCTCCCACACGACGCACGTCCGCATTTGCACGGTTGGGCAGCAGCCTTGCGACCAACCTGAAGTGTAAGTGCCTCCGCAAGGATCCATTACGGAGCCGGCATACATGCCCCCACATGGGCTGGCGACTTGGCCGCAGCCGCAGGGACCATCCGCCCGGAGTTGCGACGCGGCCAACATTGCCACGCACGCGACCATCCAGGCACACGATTGTCTAATCATACTGATATCTCCTTTACACCCTAAACCAAAACTGTGAAACACGACTGAATTCTGATGAGCCAAAAAAGCGTTACAGCGCCTGACTCGAAACTTGAAGCATTTGTTGGGCGCCTCCTTCATGCTCTTTCATGTCGCAGCATTGATGCGGCGATTACGCAGAATGCAAGATGCATCGATCTTATCACGACGGCCAGCAGGGTCAACCGGATAGGGGCCGATTGTTCGCTGTTTTTTCACGATAAGAGACCATTTCATGGGCCTGGAGGGACGTTTTGCTGTACAGCGGATTCCGTATCTTTTTCATGTTATTTGGCTTAGCACCGCAATTGGCATACTACCAATGGCCCTAAAATAAAACAGATCGCTGTTCGGACGCGACAAAATGTCCCGCAGTGGATGCGGAAACTATATCGCGTCTTGATGACTGGAACGATGAGTGTTGTTATCGGAGAGAAACACCTACCTAATCACCTACCTAAGGCGCATTAAAAATCCCGCGTCTCAAGGCTGCCACAGCCCTGAGAGCGGGACTCATGATACCGGACCTCATGATTCGGCCCGCTGGATCAATCGTAGATGACTTCCATGTTTGATCCAGCACCGGCTTCAACATCGTCGTCTTCGACCATTGACTCCTCAGATTCTGGAGGGTTCAGAAACGGAGGAAACGGCCCGCGCGGATCGCCGACAATCGTCAACTCTTGACTGGCGATTCGACCATCGACATTCAATGTCACCAAATACGTTCCTAACGGGACTTGTGCACCGGCAAATCCGCCTCGGCCGCCACCGCCGCCACGCCCGCCTTGAGCCTGCCCCGGCCCACCTTGTCCTTGGCTACTCACCACGCGACGTTGGTTCCAGTCAAATCGATGAAAGCCGACCGTCTTCGGCAACTCGCTGACGGAAGCAATTTCATTCCCACGAATATCCGTAATCTTGATTTCAATCGACTCGGCGGGTTCACCAAGCGAATAGTATATGGCTGCCGTATTTGGAGGATTCTGTCCTACAAATCGGCGGGTTCCACTATCCGCCTGCCGTGCCTCAAACCGCCCACGAACGACTTCGTTCGGTTTATACAACATCACTGGTTCACTGATCGAATTGGCTACCAACTGCCGCAAAGCGGATACGTCGGCAATCCAAATACTGCGCCCGTGAGTTCCAACGATGATCTCTCCTGACGAAACATGTTGCGCGATTTCATGGACAGCAACAGTCGGGAATCCCTCAAACCGTGTCCACGAGCGGCCCCGATCGATGGAAACCCACATCGAAAATTCACAACCCAAATACAACACGTTTTCGTTGGTCAAGTCTTCGCGAATCACACGTGTCGATCCTGCGCTGGCCGGCAAATTGCCTCGAAGCGATCGCCAGGTTTGCCCGTAGTCTTCAGTCACAAAGACATAGGGTTCATCGTCATCACTGCGATGCCCATCCAAGGTCAGATAACAGCGTCCCGCGCGGAATCGACTGGCTTCCAACGCGCTGACCCACCGTGGTCCGGGAACCAGTTCATCGAGACGTCGGCCTCGGTCCCGTCGGCCGGCCGAAGGCCGATCCGCTTCAT
>DAOLCX010000073.1:0-8125 GCA_035327685.1 Pirellulaceae bacterium
GCCAGATTGCCGAATAAGGATAGATCGCCGACAAATTGGCCGATTTTCTGGTTTTGCCGTTTCCTGCATGACGCTTCCTTGCGATACAGACATACTCAACAAGCTTTATCGACTCAAAAGGCGGGGTTTCGTTCCCATTTCTCAGAAACGTTCTGCCAATTCGACCTGGACACTTAACGGCCCGGACTCGCCCGCCTGCTCAAACTTAGTGCAATAAAACGCCGCTCACAATTTGCGCACTACCGCACTCGTTATTCGCAATTTGAGCAACTGCGCGCAAGTCCCGCCGCGCAGGAGTGATAGCAAAGCCGGATTGTCCGGGCGTGAAAAATGACAGCATAGCCGCCCAAAGTCAGGTGGCCGAGGTAGCTGAATGCGTTTGACCCCTATTGGAAAGGAATCTTTCAATGAACGAAACAACCATGACGCGGGAGGATTTTTCGGTCCGTTGCCAACGAGTTTTGTCGATGGCCAGAACCATGTTCGCCAATGGCCCAGATTGGGTAACATTCTTTCGCGAAATCTTGGGCATTACGGGCAAGGCCAGGCAATACTTTTCGGCGGATGGCGAGTTTGTTCAATTTGAGCGAACCTCTGAATTCCAAGAGATTCAGGAGATGTTGAACACGCTGCACAGCCGCAGGATCCCCGGCAGCCACGCCGTCCAGGAGCCAACCCGCGTCATTACCGTCCGATTGCCCGAGAGCGTGCACGAAGCCCTGAAGCAAGAGGCCAGCGACCACCATACGAGTATGAACAAGCTGTGTATCAGCAAGCTGTTGCAAGTACTCAATGACGACGTTGCCAACGACAAAGGCCCGGCCAATACAGGTTCTGGAAACCGCATGGGAATGTACCCAGCGACACCTTCCCCGGCCCCGAGTTTTCGTTCAACCTTTGGCGCTGCCCAGACGTAATTGGCTGGCGGCAGGCGAGTGGCTTGGAGTTGTTGCTAACGCGCGGCGGTCAGCATCCAATGGTGATTCGCCTCGGAAAGGGCCGGGGGTCGTCATCAGGCCGACGGTAAGGCCGATCTTGCTGGAGGAGGCTGGATGTCCTGAATACGACTCCCAGCCCCTTCACGCCTGATTCGACTTTTCGAGTTCATTGTGAACTGGGCATGCACGCTGTCAAAGTGCACATGCGTCAAAGGCTTTGGTGCTCTTTGGACTCGGTAGCAGAGGCCAATTGCCGTTGCAGGTCGGCAATTTGTTGCCGCTGCCCGTCGATTAGCCCCAGGACAGCATTGTAGTCGTTTGAGATGTCTCGCCAGAAGTCGTTGTTGCGAAATTGAATTTCGCGGCCAACGCCCGTGTCGGCCAGGTTTCTCATTTCATTTGTGAGCCGTGCGATAGGGCCCGCGAATCGACTGCTGAATCGAATCATATCCAACATGAAAGTGGGCAACAAGGAAATAATAAGCGATCCTAACAGCAGGAACTCACCCAAATGGTTTTCTAGACGGGTGGCCAGGGACAGGTTGGGATCATCCAGGATGGCCCGCAAAAAGACGAATGCAAACGCGGTAATCACCAGAAACACCAACCAGTGAAAAAATATACGTTTGATTATCGCCCCTTGTACTTCGCGATCGACCATCGTTCGCTTGCGCTGTGAGTTCCTCATGCCTGCCACTGCGTCGCACTCCTACCTATTCGATTAAATGACACTTCTCAAGCCTAGGTTGGTCGGCGCTGAAAACGCTGTTTACGGAGACGCCAACATGTCGGCATGTCAAGAATGGAGGTGCGGATGTAGGGAATGCTTCGATTATGTTGCCGATTGTTATCCAGATTGTTCGGCTCCGATCAATTTAACAAGCGCGGCCGACGATAAACATCGATACTTATTCTTCGATCGGTCGCCGCATGGGAAAACTGACCAATTGGCAATTGACACCACCATGGGCGATTCATTCTTTTCTTGGTTGGTGCGCGTAGGCGTCATCAACACCTCGCAACTCTCCTCGCTGTCGATAGAGCCTGATGAGGCTGATTGGATAGCCCGACGCGTTGCATCCGAATTCGGATGGCTTGCGCACCGCGAAATCTGCCTGATTGATAAACTGCTGAAGGATCAGCCGAAGATAACGTTCTTCAATGCGGCAGTAGAGTTGCGACTCCTCGATATTGATCAGTTGACTACCATTGCCAGTCACATCCAAGAACAGGACGATATTTTATGTTTGAAAGTCATTGAGCGAGGTTGGATGACTGCTGGCCAAATGCGAGTCCTCAAGCAGCATTATGAACGAATGCACGCATCCCACCCGTGTGAATATCCTCGGGCAGCATCGTCCTCGCAGAGCCTCACTCCGTCAGCATTTGAGACGTACGCTGACCCACAACCCAGCAACTCGCTGGCTGTATCCTAACAAAGGGGCAGACTTACCAGCCTCTCGATCATGAGCAAGTGAATCTCAATTTCACGCGAACCTTGGTGAGCAAGGGACGAGACAAACTCGAAATCGATTGGCGCTGGCGAAAACCGCCGATCCACTTACCGATTATTCAGCTTTCGGTTGCGCTCGTTGCGACGTTCGGCCCGTAGTCGTGCGCGACGATTGATCTCACTCGGCTTTTCATAATGTTCGCGCCGACGCATTTCCTTTTTGATGCCGCTGCGTTCCACGAGTTTCCTAAACCTGCGAACGGCTTCTTGAATAGATTCTTTTTCCCGTAACAACAACTTTACCATTTCACCTCCGAACCGATCCGATCAATCATGCCAGGCTTTCTCCTTTGCAAAAAAAGTCAGATGCTCACTTCATGCCGATCGCCGTCAGAGACGAACCAGCAACGCCCCAAAAATACAAACCAAGCCGCCACTCCAAAAACGTACACTTACCCCGCCCTTCCCTTTTATCATATTGGAAGGCCTGGACAGGTATTCGGACTGGAGCTTGAATTCCGTCTAAGTTAACAAATCCAGGCACGGTTTGTCCAGTCCCGCCATGCGGCGGTCATGCAATGTCCATCGGCAATCGATTCTCTTGACTCATTGGGAAACCGTCCATTTTCCGAACTTTCCGCATAACTGGTACGGTGCGCCTATCCGTTAATCTTTGGCTCAATGTCTCCAATTCCCTGGGGGTCAACCGATTGAAAATTCCAGTCAGGAAGTCTGTTCAGGGGGATTGATACGATGTTCCAAATATCCGCAGAGGGCCTCTCAGGCGTCCGGCGGTCGGCTCCAGGCAGCCCCCTTGAGTCCTCGCACCCCCGCGACTCGCGTCAAACACCGCTGGCCTCAATCGAGCGATTGCTTGCCGAACAAGACCGAGTCATGGAACAAATAGACGCCTTGGATGCGCAAATCCAATCTCTCCTAAATAACATTTCAAGCTCTCGCCCGACGCTCCAAGCCGCCTAAACAGGTCAATTTTCATTTTGAGAATGGTTGCAAGTGGTGGATTGCTCGAACAGATTGTCTGTTTACCCAAACGCTGAGCAGTCAAAACGATTTAGTAATCGAATCTCAACCATTTTCGGCCCCCCACCCTCTGAACCCGCACTCCCCCGCAAGGTGTCGCGATGAGAGGCTGTTTGCCAGTTCGGGGACCAGCGCGCCACTCTTTGTTTGAGTAAGGGGGAAACAACAACAGACTATTTGACGGACTGTCACGGTAGGCCAGTACTGCGTCCGTGATAGCGGTTCTATCCCGCGCCAATTTGTTCCGCGAAGCGTCCGGGACGGTCGTCGCAAGACCCGCAAAACTGATCTAGGTAGTTTGGCGCAATTGGGTTAGATTGCTGACATTCCAAAAAACCCGTTGCGGTTTAATTGGTACAGCGTCACGGGCTGCGCCGCCACGGATATGGCACGGAGGGAACCGATGAAATTTACGGAATTGACCGTCGCCCGCCAGGGCATTGCGGGACCTTTGCATCTTTGCGATTTACACCCGTCCCTGAATATTCTTCTGGTCGATGGGGAATCGGACGCGCGAAACATCTGCCATGCCGTTCGCCAGAATTTGTTTAGCCCGGACATGATGACCGCGGGGAAGCTGGCAAGCCCACTGCTTCATCGTTGGCTGGACCGCGACATCTTTGACGCGTTCTACACGGTTGAACTCGAACCTGACGCGGTATCCGTCCAACACACTGGCCGTATTCTACGAGATCGCCTGGCTTTTTTGCATGGCAGAGCCGTCAGGCTGGATGAAATGAATCTGTCGGCCGACACGCGCCAAGACCCCATGCGGCCGATCGCATTAGAACCACTGCTGTCGGAGAAACAATCGCTGGAGTCCGAACTTGCTCTGGTTTCCCGAGAAGTCGAGACGCTGGTCCAGAAACAATCCGAATGGGAATCGGTGCGCGCTCGGAATGTCAACCAATTTGAAAGACAATTGGCTCCACTGCATTCGCAAATGAGCGATATTGAAGGCCAAATTGTTAATGTCCAGCGGGATCTGGAGCACTTGGTTGCCGAACTGGAACGCGCACAGCGAGAACTGCGATACGAACCCATCCAACATCCGCGCGGCGATCGACTCGGCATTCTTTACGACTACTTAGACGACATCGAACAGGAATGGCGCCGTTGGCGACATGCCGCCGACCATTTACAACAGCAGCGTTTTCGATTGCGCGATGAAATGGCGCAGTGGAAACAGATGCCGATCTCAGATCCTCAACACCCTTACCATGTGGTGGAACAAATCCTCCAGGGGTTGGCTGGGCGCATTCAAGACGTCGTGGAAGCCACGGAAAACGGTCTGAACGAGAATGTGCGCCAGTCGATTGAGACCGCTCGGGCTGAAACACTTAAGCTCAGTGACGAACTGGGCCGTCAATTTCGGCAAATTCGCCACCGAGCCGCCGCCACTGAACTTAAACAGACGCGCGAACTCTTACAGTCGATTGAAGATTGGCAAACCACGTTGGAGACACGACGTCAACGGCTTTTGACGTTGATTGGCCAACTCGATTCAGTGGGGGCTGAAGCGATCGCTTTGGCTCAACCGGATTTTGTTGCTTACGCCGGCGAGCATGGTTACTTGTCAGCCCGTCGCCATTTTGTCGGTCCAGAGCCAGCCACCGGCGAGATTCAGTACCGATTGGTTCGTCCGGATACCACAGCACTCCAACAGAGCGTGGCTGAACGTCGCCTGGATCTCGATGAGTTGACCTCGCGCCGAGCCGCCTGTCGCCGTGAAATAGAACACATTGAACATCAACGCGAGACATGGTTTCACACCAACCTTCGGCCCACCGAGATCGAAGTTGTTTCGCAGCGGCATCGACAAACGCTACTTCGTACAAGACTGGAATTTGTCCGCAAAGAGATTCATCGATTGGCTTCCGAAGTCACTAATCATCGCATGGATGCCCATGGGCAAGCCGATGAAACGTTGACGCGGGCCGCTCTCATGATCCGGCGCCTTACGGATGGCCGAATTGTAGGAATCAACCCATTGCCCATCGGCTACGCTTGGGAACTTGAAGACTCCCAAGGATTGCGAATTTCTTGGGAGAATACCGATCCAGACCTGCGGTCGCGCGTAGTATTTTGTATTCGCATCGCAGCTTGTGTGACCCTGTGCCGGCAAGGAATAGCCGCTCCGTGCGTTGCCTTGCGCATCTTGGACCGACTATCTCTCAAGGAGTTGTCCCGCTGGACGGACGAGTTGCGCGAGGTGGCGGCCGCGGGAGTGCAAATGCTGGTGGTCACCTGCCAGGACTCGGTTTTCAGACATTTCGAATCGTGGGAGCAACTTGGTTCCGCACGGATTTTTGACTGTACGACGCTGGCCGGCCGGGCCTTACCCCGGTTGTCCCCGGATAATCGAACGCTCGAATCGGCGTTTGCGTTCGACACGGTGCAGGTCCATGCGCAAAACTGGAAAGCTCCGTGGAAACCGGTGATCTATGTGGACGAAACTCAAGAGCCGCTTTCATTGGTGGACGTGCATGGCACCCAGCTCAACGGCTTTAATTGGTCGGCATCGCCCGCGTGGGAGCTGTATCCTAACCAAACTCAAGTGGATGAAAGCATGCCATTAAGCCGCATCGATCTGGTGGATTCCATACAGGTTAAACATTTTCAGAATGCCGGCATTGAAACAGTTCGCGACCTGTTAACGCTGACTCCTGAGCGACTTCCCGAATCACTGTTACACGATGGAATCCTGCCCGGGCAGATTGATCGCTGGCAGGCTCAAGCCGAATTGATGCTGAGCATTCCCGGCTTGATGCCCCGCGATGCACGGTTGCTGGTCGGATGTGGTATTGCAGATGTGGAGCAATTAGTTGGCGAATCATCTTCACAAATTCTTGCACGCATGAGTCGTTATCTGGCATCACCGGATGGTCGACGATTGGGGGCAGACGAAACAAGATATACGATGGACCGTATTCGTGATTGGCAGAGTCGAGCCACCTCTTCGACTCAGCTCCGCGCACGGCTCTCTGTCCGCCGTGCACTCCATCACGCGGCAACACCACCCACGGCAGCGACCGCGGCAGTGGTTGACCGCACAACGTCAGTGCCGCGGACACCAGGACGTTACTTTTCCCAATCGCGCCAGTCGCGCTACGATGTGGGCAATTATTTTCATCTCGACGCACCGCGCGACGAACCGACACACCCCTCTACGACTTCAGCCCGCCAACCATCGAGCAACGTCGGAATGGCCAACCCAGCCTCTGCCCAAAGATTGCAATCGGCTCCACCTCGCACGCCACACGCAGACAAGTTTTATTTGCATCTCTCAGATCCTGTGGAAGCGGCTCCCTCCATCGGTCCCAAAACGGCCGAGCGGTTCACGGCCATCGGCGTGCAGACGATTGCGGACTTGTTGCGGCACTCCGCCGATTCCATGGCCGAGAAAATCGCATTCAAGCGAATCAGTGGCGACGTGATCAGGCAATGGCAGCAACAGACCCGTTTGGTTTTGCAGGTGCCCAATTTGCGCGGACACGACGCACAATTATTGGTCGCCTGCGGTGTGACCGAAGCTGAGCAATTAGCAGAAGCCAACCCCCGTGAACTCTTTGATCGCGTCGCGCCCTTCGCCGATTCCAAGGAAGGTATCAAAATCGTTCGAGCCGGCAAGAAGCCGGATCTGGCGGAGGTTTCCGACTGGGTACGCTGGGCTCAGTCGACCCGTTCTCTTCAGCCCGCGGAACGAAGTCACTTCCTGCAGTAGCATCGCGCCTGGACCTGGTGTCGTTCCACATTTTGTTGAAGACACCAGACATCCAGGCTCAGCTTTTCATTAAAATGGACGGTCTCGACAAAATGAAGACCGAACTCAGATTCGCAGCATTGGCATGGCGATTGACCTTCGGCGGAGCGTGCACAGGAGAAACACAATGGTCCGAATGATAGGGTGTGTGGTTTGTTTGTGGGTGGTTGGAATGGTACCTCTATCAGCTCAAGACGACGTGGCCAAGTCAAAGTCCAACACCATCGCCGGTGAGTGGAAATTCAAATCGGGCCAGCGAGGAAGTGAGTTAGTCGCCGAGGATCGTTTTCCAGCGTCGATTACGTTCTCCGATGACGTGATTACATTACCTGCGGCACCGGAAATAGTCTTTAAGATTCGGTATCGTATCGATTGGGACAAATCACCGGCAGAGATCGACTTGGAAATTATTGAAGGCCCTGCGGAGAATGCCAAGGCGCAAGGCATCATCAAACTCGAACAAGACTCGTTGACGATTTGTTACGATCCAACGGGAGCCTCCCGACCGCGAGAGTTCGCTGGCAATGACGATAACTGGTATTTCGTGTTTGTTTTGACCCGCAACCCCCAGCCGTTTGATCCCGCCAACATGGTGGGGGTCTGGGAAATCATCAGCGGCCGACAAGCGGGAGAGGAAATGGAAGATTCACGCCTGCAAGGTCGCGTCGAGTTCACGCGCGATGCCATTCGAATTCCGCCAGGCAACGAAGCCAGTTTTCTGATGTCCTACAAGCTGGATACCAAAGTCTATCCCGCGACGATCGATATTGAGCTGGTCGAAGGACCACAACCGGGAGCGATCGCCCACGGGATCATCAAGCTTGACAATGGAAATCTGGTGCTGTGTTACGATTTCATGGGTCAAGGCAGGCCCAAAGAGTTTAAAAGCACGGCCGAAAACAGCTTCTTCTTGTTTGAGCTAAAACGCGT
>DAOLCX010000074.1:0-8108 GCA_035327685.1 Pirellulaceae bacterium
AACGAATGAAAAAAACACGCCCCACGCCGGATCCCAAGCCTTGTAGGAAGGGGTGATGAAAAACGTGACCGCCCCTTCTGCCCCCGCAATCGCCGGAGCATTCTTCAACAACGTCGGCGGCGACTCCGTCCATCCCGGCCGCTCTTCGATAATTGCCAATTCGGAGCGCTGACAAAAGTCTCGCATGTGTTCCATCGCTGATTTCGGAACCCAGGCTTGCAGAACAAATAAGTTGTCGTCTTGGATCAATTTGGCTACGGCCGCTCGGCGGGCTAGCTCATCGTCGGCCGAATTGAGATCTCGCTGCAACAACGTGGTCCAACGGGTTAAGGCCACGCGCTGCCAATGCAGAGTTTCCAACTCCTCGTCAACCTCTTCCAGCCGCCGCTTCAGATACGACAGCGGTCGCGGATCGAGCGTCAACGGTTTGACAGGCATCGATTCCGGCTCGTTACGACAGATCACCACCACATACAAAAACTGTCGATCTTCATTGACCATTGTCCAGACATGATCACTGTGCTCTAACTCATCGCGCAGTCGCTTGGGGAGCTGATAAAACCACAACTGGCAGCCGCCGATGTGCTCTCTTGGGGGCAACTGAAAGTCCCCCCAGGGCTTGAGCAGGTCCAAATTGTAGGCCAAGTGGTCGCGCTCCTCGATCAACGCTTCGCGGCGCGACTTGTTTTCAAGTGTTTGCCAGGCGACAAAGCGGCAGCCCCCTTCGTCAGTGTACCGCGTGTGCTGGTTGGGATTCTGTACCGGGGAAGCATACAAATATTTGAGCGCGTCCTGGACTTCGTTCCGAAATTGGTGGTCCAGGGGCTCGAACTCGTCGCGCGCCTGTAAATCAATCAAATGCAGACAACCCAGGTCTTGCAAGCCTTCAATCACCTGATCGCGGCGGCGGATCAACCCGTACAGGGTCACCTTGACCAATTTTTCGATCGGCATGGCAATCCCTTACCGCGCGGCAGCGCTCTTTCCCTTGGCAATTTTGGACCGAACCACGGCCGCCCGCTCCTGGTCGGACAAGAAGATGACAATCTTCCGAATATTCTCCTGGGCGCGGGGAATCAGTACTTTTTCAAACAAGTTCACACGTTGTGTAATCCGCCGCGCCGCGTAATCCAATCGTTGTACCCGTTCGCGGCGGACCTGAACCCAAATTGACCATTCGGCCATCTGCTCCAGGTTGTTGACCAGTAAATCGACCCAAAACGGCATCCCCAGCCGAGAGTATTCAGTGACGTCAAAATCGACCGCCAGTGCCACCGGCAGCGTCGTTCCCAAAACGTTCTCTTCCCCCAAACGGACTTCGCGGACCCGGACCAGACTGGCCAAATTCCGAGTTGCTGCGGTCGAACTCCCCAATAACGGGTAGAGTTGTTCCACACGATGGAGCAACCCAGCAAACTGCTGTTCGGCTTCCGTCAACTCCTGCCGCGCTTTTTTTAAGGCCGCCAGCAACTGCTGCCGCTTCAAGTCCAAGGCGGGCAGAAAACGCTTGTACGTTTTGTGCTGATCCCGCTGCTGCTTAAGCGTCGTTTTGTTGAGCGCCATTCCCATGTCGCATCAGGCTCCCGCCGCCACCGATTTGGGATAGTACTTTTCAATCAATTGGTCGCGCATCAGCAACTCGCGCGGTTCGAAACACTCGGCCATCGTCAGCCAGCATAAATCGAGGGCATCATTCAAGGGCAACACCACGTCGATATCCATGAAACGCCGTTTGAATAACTCGCCAAACCGCAGTAGCTTGAAATCAAATGGTGAAAGGTCAAAGGCCATTTGCTGTTTCTTTTCGGCATCCTTGGCACCTGAATACAGGCGAATCATGGTGTTCATGACCTGCGAGTGATCCTCGCGCGTGACGTGCCCGATCACTTGCTGCTTCAGACGAGACAATGATCCAAACGGGTCAATCACACCGCCATGCAAATAGTACTGGCCCTCGGTGATATAGCCCGTGTTGTCCGGCACCGGATGGGTCACATCATTTCCGGGCATGGTGGTCACGCTAATGATCGTGACCGATCCGGCCCCTTTGTAGTCGCAAGCCCGCTCGTAACGCACCGCCAGTTGGCTGTACAAGTCCCCCATGTAACCGCGATTCGAGGGGACCCGTTCCATGGCCACACCAATTTCCTTGAGCGCGTCGGCATAGGCCGTCATGTCTGTCATCAGGCACAACACGCGTTTGTTTTCCTCGACCGCAAACCGTTCGGCGACCTTTAAGGCCAGATCGGGTGCCATCAAACGTTCGACAATCGGGTCGCTGGCCTGGTTGACGAACATCACGGTCCGCGAAAACACGCCTTCGTTTTCAAACGTGCGGCGAAAAAAGTGGTAATCATCAAAGATCAAACCCATCCCGCAAAACACAATGATCTCCGCATCGGCCTGAATTCCAATGCGGGCCAGCAGTTTACTGTAGGGCTCACCGGCAATCGTAAAGATGGGGATTTTCTGGCTTTCCACCAGGCAATTAAACACGTCAATCATCGGGACTTTTGTCTCGATGAAGTTTTTGGGGACGATCCGCAAGGTGGGATTGACCGAAGGCCCCCCGACATCGACATGCCGATCGCCGCGCAGATTTGGCCCGCCATCGATCGGCTTGCCGATTCCGTCAAATATCCGACCTAAGATGTTGGGAGAAAACGTGACTTGTGTTGAACGGCCGAGAAAATAGACTTTGGCTTCGGTCGAAAGCCCTTTGCCCCCCGCAAAGACTTGCAGTGAAACGGCGTCATTTTGAATCTCGACGACTTGAGCCAGCGACTTACTGCCATCCCAATTCTCGATAATGGCCATATCGCTCAGTCCCACATCGCGGGCGCGAACCGTCAGAATATCGCCCACAATCGAGATCACGCGCGTATAGCGCAAAAGTCGCTTGATCATAACCGCACAGCCGTGAATTCCACTTTGGCTATTCAAAAACTATTGAATGATTTGCAACAAGGAAAATGCCCTGTCAACAGTCGTTTCCATCCTGTGAATAACAGGCGATCCTTGGAAACCGCCTTTTACCAGCGACCATCAGCCATGGTGATTCCACATGGCGATTGACCACTCGCAACCCGATTTTCCTTCAATTTGCGTCAAAACAACCAGCATATCGGTCGCGTGAAAGGCCGTCAACGAACCGAGCGCAGACAGCGGCGAAGGGCCAGGCCATGACCCTAATTGAGTAGTTTGCGGATGATCGGTTTCCTTATGGTGCGCACGCAGACATCCGTTGATCTCCGGAGCGGATTGTCAGGTGGGCAGCCCGGCAATCGTTCAGTACAATTTGGCAGTTCTCTTGAGCCAGATGTATTTGTAATGGAACTGCAAGTCAGGTGCGGTGCGTCAGGCTTGCCAGCCTGTTTCGCATTTGGTGACCAGTTTCAGTGTCACGTCCCACAGTTTGACCGGAGGCGTCCGTGAACAATTCCATCGACGAAACCACACTGAAAGAAGTCGTCGGTCTGTCGGAAGCCCGTGTGCGAGAACACCTCGACCATTTTCTCCGCAAACTATCAGGCAATGTCGATGAACGAGTTTCGCAAGTATCCGCGCAGGGACGATGGGGGCTCGTGATTGGAGTGATCGGTGCTCTGGCCGCCATGCTTGCAATCGCTTTGATCGCCCGCCTGCCTTTTGATGCGATCGTCGGCCAATTGTCACCTATGAATCAGGAACTTCAAGATCTAAATAAGCAATTGACAAAATTGGTTGAGGTACAACAGACGACCCGACTATTAATCGAACGTGTGGACGAAAAAATGTCGACGATCGCCAATGAACTTCAACAACTGAAAGAATTGCAACAGGCCTGGTGGGAACAATGGAAAGAAATTAACGAACGACGCGAACGGGAAAACTCCCAGGAAAAGAGGGGCGACCAGTTCCGGCAGGATACATCGAGGCCATTGACGGGAGAACTTCTATCGCGCGACAAGGACTGATGAATTAATCGGCTGCCGGTTTTTCATGTCCATTTCTTTCGCCATCCCACAACTCGGCTCTTTCTTCAGCTAAAGATTTTCTGTCGTCTTTCGTAGCAGTTCGCTGATTACCTTGTTGTTCGTGCGTCTTGTGCTGTTCCAGAACGCCGCCCATCATCCTCACTTGCGGTGGCCGGGAACAGCGCCGACACATGAGTCCGCTGGCCGAAAGGCGAGGCAGTTACTCGAATGACACCCCACGTCCGATGCCATCGAACAGTGGGAGAATCCGGAGGAAATCGGCTCATGGAAATCAAAGGTCTATTTGAAAAGTACCTCCCGTCGAAAACTTTGCCAGATGGCAATCGACGGGACAGTTCCAATACGTGGACCGATACCGATCTCATCGAGTTGGTCAAAGTTCTGGAAACGAAAAAGCAATCCAATGAAAAATGGGATGAGGTAATCAAAACTATCTGGAACCAGGCCGAGGTTCTGGAATCTTCTAGTGGGTCCAGCCAGGCCAAACGATTATTGGCCTGGAGCTTGTTTGATTTCAGCACGTCACCCCCCAGTGGTACCCGTCCACAGCCCCAGAAAAGCGTTCAAATCGATGCGTCGAGCGAACTCCTCGTTCCCGGGATTGCCAATGTCGAGTGCTTCCCCGGTACACCGGTGGTCAACCGTGCCGCCGGAAAGTGCAAGATAAGTCATTTTGCCAGATCGGTAGTGCTTGATTCTTCCTACAGCGGCGTATTTTGCCTGGCAGGAAATCGCGGAAGCGGCAAGTCGCACGCGCTCCACTACTTAACTCAGGCGTGTTACTTGTACGACCACAAGCATCTTCCGCCGTTGGCCGTGCGCTGGAACATCGGAACTACGTTTGAGAACCGAGAGTTCATCATTGATGCAATCGAAGATATTTGTCGGACGGTCGAGTATCGATGTGAAGTCGCGCCTTACTTCAACGTTTGGACTTGTTTCAAGTCATTCTACTTTTCGGTTGCGCGGGTGTTCGAGCTACTCAGTCTCAACATCCGTTGGGCAATTCAAACGCTGGTCCTGGTCGTGATCGGATTGATATTGCTCGATCTGCTTCCGGGACAAACGAATGACAGTAACGGGTCGCAGGGATTCATATCTAAACCGAACCTGGTCGTGGTGGCTATTGGCTTGTCCATATTGGCAGCTTTTGGTATGGGTTTTCGCATTCGGCGGACCCCCTGGCTGCGCACCCCACTTCCCCTGCGGTGTCGCGTCCCGTTTATTGCGGCGTGCTCACTGGTTTCGCTTCTTGGTATCTTTGTCGCGTTCTATTTGGCGGGTCTCGAATGCGAGCTGTTCGGGGTCCAGAGAGGTCACACTACGACTCAAGATATTGGCTTATCTGGCTGGGTTGCTCGAGGCACGGTTCCAGTGTTAGCGCTGTGCGCCGGTTTGTTCGCTCCCCGGTGGTGGGAGTTTTATTCGCGCTGCCGCCAGTTGCGTCAGCAGTTGCGAAATATGCACACCGACAGCGAACTTCCCATACTCAACTTCCTGACGCCGCTCGGCGAATGGATCAAGACACTATTGCCGACAACTCGTGACCGCATGGCGGTGCAAGACATGCAATGGCCTTTTTTGCAGGACTTTCTCAGACTCCTGGTGGCTGATTGCCAACGCGAATTCGGCCGTGTCGTGATCTTGATCGACGATGTCGATATGCTGCCACCCGAAAAGTTTCACGACTTTTTTCGTATCTTGCGCCCCTTGACTCGCGTCCCCAATACCTGCATTGTGATCGCCGTCCCCAAGTTCCTGCACGATGTGATACGCCTTGACACGACCAACGATCTGCACTCCACAGTCCGCGACGTGATCTTTTTGGGCGATCCGAAGCTATATGATGCCAACGGGAAGCAAAAACGGTTTTTTGAGACAAAGCCGGGCGGTGACATGTGTAAGCGTGTCTTGAGACCGAGCATTGAGCAATTAATCGTTAACCGCTGCGTCTTGCCAGTTCCCGACGCGGGCCCCTGGGCTGACTTCTTGATCGAGTCCCTGACCAAGGCCTACCAGGAACAAATTGCGAATGAGGTTGACGACACGCAGCCCGCCGCGAGAACTGAATTGCCGGAGTCAATCTGGGAGTACCTGGTTCTTGAACAGATCACCAGACGTGAAACGATTCGGCTCTTGGAGCAAGCGGTCAAGGGGAGCGCGCTGTTGTTGTTGTACAAGCAAATCGCGGCAGACGGAGCGCGAATTTATGGAGACTATGCCCTGTCAGACATCGCGCTGGATCCGCGGATCGATCGGCAACTTGATCACGTCATAGCGGCAGACAGATTGGAAACTTTCGACGCGGACCGCAATGGGCAAACTCCTGAGCACCGACGTGGCGCGGACGGCAATATTGGTCCCGACGAACCGCCAGCGGGCTTAGTAAACGACCTTCCGGGGCCAAGACCTCAGCCCGACAGGCCAGTCGCCGACCAACCATTGAATGGGATGGCCTATTACTTGCCCTTGAGAAATATTTACCATCGTTCGCGCGACTGCGTTCGAGTGAGGGGAGCCAACCGAAGGTTGAAGCAGATCACCATGAAACAGGCGCAACAGGCGGGTATGCAGCCGTGTCAGAAATGCCATGGGCAATGATAAGAACTAGCCAAGCGATTGCCGTTGTTCCAACCATTGCAAATTGAAGCATAGAATCATTGACGGGAACATGACTCATTCCATTGGAACGATACCGAATTTATGTCACGGGAAAAAGCAAACGTGAAGGAACTAGTGGACGCCCATCGCCAGCGCTGGATGGCGCTGCCAGGCGTGATTGGTGTCGGCGTCGGATTGTCGCAAACGAGCCCCAACCGGACTTGCATCCTGGTTTACATCACCGGGCAACAGCGGCCCGCTGAATTGGAACACGAAATCGAGGGCGTGCTCATCGAAGTCGTGCGGACCGAGCCCTTTCGAGCCACTTAAAAATTCGCCAAACGCGGGTGTTCGAGTTCCCCGACCTCCCGATTAACTTCAACCCAACACCTGTTTTATCCACGCCGGATCGGAAGGAGGGCTCAAACTCCCGGCACACGTCATCGCTCTTTAAGAACCCATTGAAAACTCAAACCCTCAAGGAGACGGATCATGTCACGTGGGACCTTTCGCGACTACAAACGCTTAATTCGCGGCGCCAACCAGTTCCTGCAGTTATTGCATTGTGACTGTATCAACGGTTACGCTCTCGGCAAAAAGCAAACCTCCGGCAAACAGCTGGACGAGTTGGCAATTACCGTATTTGTCAACCGCAAAATGGCCTTGCGGCGATTGCCGATCGCCAACCGGATTCCCAAGGTACTGCGAATTCCTGACGATCGAGCGTCGGGAGGGGTGTTAGAATTTATAACCGATGTCCAGGAGGCTCGATTCGCTTCGCTGGAATATACGGAGCGGATGCGACCGGCTAAGAGTGGAATCAGCATCGGTCACGTCGATATTACCGCCGGTACGCTGGGAGGACTGTTTAAGGACAAGGTCACTGGCGAAGTGGTTATCTTGTCCAACAATCATGTGCTGGCGAACTCCAACCATGCAGCGATTGGCGACGCGATCTTGCAACCCGGTGCGCACGACGGAGGTGTTGACCCGGATGATCGACTTGCCGAATTATTGCGGTTTGTTCCCATTGATTTCGACGAAGGGAATGAAAATCTGGTTGACGCGGCCATCGCCATGCCGCTGAGTTCATCCGATGTCTTGTGGGCCACGGTTGAAGTCGGCGCCGAAGTGCCGCGCGAGGCAAGGCATTTGGGCGATTCGGACCTGGGAGTGTACGTCCATAAAACTGGGCGCACGACAGGGCATACACAAGGGTTTGTACAAGCGGTTTATGCTACCGTGCGAGTCAAGTTTGATCTGTTCCAAAAGGCGACCTTTGTCGATCAGATCATCATCTCGCAGTCTCCAGCCGAAGAAGATTTTTCGAACGGCGGTGACAGCGGCTCGCTAATCTACGATTCTAACAATAAGTGTATCGGCCTGTTGTTTGCCGGGTCTGAGGGGAGTGAAGAAACGCCCGCCACGACAATCGCCAACCCCATCAGCGCGGTGATGCGTGCCTTGAATCTCGAGTTTCTTCAGCCCGGTGAGCACCCGTCATCGACCACGGTGCGGCGCCGGGCCTCC
>DAOLCX010000075.1:0-8108 GCA_035327685.1 Pirellulaceae bacterium
CACGTTCCGGCCGGGTTACAACCCGGTTCAAATTCGCGTTTGTGCTGTGTCCCCCTTTATGTGCTGTGTCCCCCCTTATCGCAAGTGCTGTGTCCCTGGTTGGGTTTGGTTTATTGGGGGGAGAGTTTTCGAGTAGAATCGGGGGTTTTGAGGAGGGTGAAATGGGCATTGGCGGGGATCAGTTTATTGAATTGGCGGATTATCAGCGGTATGACGAAGAGGAGATGGTGACTCGGTCTGCCTGGTTTTTGGAAGAGATGCAGCGAAGGCGAACCGTGCGGGAGTTTTCGGACGAGTTGGTCCCTGGCCAGGTTATTGAAAACTGTCTGCGCGCAGCGGGGACAGCACCCAGCGGGGCCAATTTGCAGCCTTGGCAGTTTGTCGTCGTGACAAACCCGGATTTAAAGCGAGCGATTCGCAAAGGGGCAGAACTCGAAGAATATGAGTTCTACCACCATCGGGCGCCTCAAGAGTGGCTGGATGCGTTGGCACCTTTAGGGACTGATCACCACAAGCCATTCTTGGAAACGGCTCCGATTTTGATCGCCATCTTTTCAAAGCCGGCAGAGGAACTGGCCGACGGCCGGACTCGGAAGAACTATTACGCCGCGGAATCGACGGGGATCGCGACCGGACTTCTCATCGCGGCTTTGCATCACAGCGGATTGGCTACGCTCACGCATACCCCGAGCCCCATGGGTTTCCTGAACCAATTGTTGGGGCGTCCCAAAACAGAACGCCCGTTTTTGTTGCTGGTCGTTGGGTATCCGGCCAGTGGTGTCCGGGTTCCGAACATTACGCGAAAGACGCTGGACGAAATTGTCACGTTCAAACCATAACCCGGTTTTTTGGGGAGTTTTTGATCAAAAATCGAAGAAAAGGTGGTCTAACTGAAATTGAGAAAATATGCTTGATTAGTGATCGGAAATTCAGGAAACCCAGTAGGCTCGCCATGTCGCTCAAAAGCGTGATAAAACGACAACCCGTAACGGCGCCCGCGGATACCAGAATGACGCGTGTTATCGAGTTATTGCTCGCCTCAGACAGTTCCCTGGTCGTCATTGTCGGTGCCGATGGCCGGATGGTGGGGCTAGTGACAGAATCCTCGCTTTTGGTGGCCGCGTTTGACCCGCTCATTGGCAATGACCCCGTCAGTTTGCACATGGAACGGCAGTTTGTGAGCCTCGATTTGCGGGCGACCGTCATGGACGCCGCCGAGACCTTTTTATTGCATCGAGTACGGCATTTGCCCGTCTTGGAAAACGGCAAGCCAATGGGTATTATCAGCCGCCGTGATGTATTGCGGTACGTGATGCAGCATCCAGCCCACGGTCTGAACGCGATCACCTTATGAAGCGGCGCCCCAGCGGGGGACGGAATGGAGTGATGGGCGTTCGGGCGGTTGATGACCTGGGCGGTGAAGGTGAGGGTGGACGTTTCGCATTTCATGATAGGTGTGAATACGTCGTCGGCAACAACAGGCGTGATGGATCAGTGTCATGGCGGGAGCAGTTAATCGGCGGAACTTGGTGTCAAAGCGCATCGAGCAGATGACCGATAAGGAGTTGCTCGACACGCGAATCTGTGATTTGGGTTTGCGAATCGAGGAATCGGCATTGCAAGACAGTGTCGATGAAATGTACGGGGAACTGGCAGACCGTGGGATAGAGTTCCGCCCACGCTGCTGGTTGAGCAATGATTGGTTCAGTCCAGATGGTATTCCGGGGATAGCAATACCATTCTATTTGGCTCATCCGCGCTTGCAGAGGTTGGAGCGCAAGCAAATGCTGGATGTCGAGGGTGGGACGCGCAGTTGGTGCATGCGGATATTGCGACATGAGGCAGGCCATGCGCTGGACACCGCGTACCGACTTCATCGCCGCGCGGGCTATCGCCAGGTGTTTGGCGATTACAACGAGCCCTATCCGGAGTTCTATCGGCCTCGGCCCGGCAGCAAGAGTTTTGTGATTCATTTGGAGCCCTGGTACGCACAGAGTCACCCGGCGGAAGATTTCGCTGAGACATTCGCTGTCTGGTTGAAACCTGACGGGAACTGGCGCGAGGAATATCGGGGTTGGAAGGCACTGGAGAAAATCGAACTTGTCGATGAGATGATGAAGTCGATTGCGGGGCGCAAGCCAAGTGTCGTGAAGCGTCGGCAAGTTGAACCCATGAGCGCGCTGCGGTTAACCTTGCGCGAGCATTATCGCCAGCGGCACGAGGCTTTTCGCGTTGCTGTTTCGGACGCCACCCTCGACCAGCATTTGACCCGGCTTTTCGCCAAGGGGCTGCACCCGCGTCGAGCGATGCCAGCGGTCGCATTTTTGATCGAGCATCGTTCCGCGGCCCGCAAGATTGTGGCGCAATGGACTGGCGAATACCAATACAACATCGACCAGATTTTGGGGCAGATGATTTCGCGATGCCGCGTGTTAGGCTTGACCGTCAAGGGTGACATTGCCGAATTGCAACAGCGACTGGTATCGATGTTGACGGTGATCACCATGAGTCATTTGCGCGGGTATTCCTTTCGAGTTGCTTTATGAACAAGCTCCGGGTGTTAGTCTTGATGCACGAGTCTCTCGTGCCTCCGGACTCTCTGGAGGGATACAGCGAATCGCAGATTCTGGAATTCAAAACCGAGTTTGACGTTGTCCACGCCTTGCGAAAGATGGGACATGATGTCTTGCCGTTGGGCGTCAGCGACGAGTTGTCGCCCATTCGCCGGGCCCTCATCGAATGGCAGCCGGCGATCGCTTTCAACTTGTTGGAGGAGTTCCACGGAGTCGGCGTGTATGACCATCACGTCGTCAGTTTTCTGGAATTGATGCGGCAACCCTATACGGGTTGCAACCCGCGGGGGTTGTTGTTGGCGCACGACAAGTCGCTGGCCAAGAAAATTCTGGCTTATCATCGCATTCATACGCCCAAGTTTTTTGTGGTTCCGATTGGTCGCGTCACGCGACGCCCGAAATCGATTGCATTTCCCTTGTTGGTCAAGAGCGTTTCGGAAGAAGCTTCCTTGGGTATCACCGAATCGTCGATCGTCGAGGATGACGTGGCCTTGAGCAAGCGTGTCGCCGCGATTCACGAAGAATTGCGCACCGATGCCTTGGTGGAGTCGTATATACCTGGCCGGGAATTGTACTTAAGCATTTGCGGGAATCGCCGGCTGACCACATTCCCGATTTGGGAATTGCGATTTACCAAAGCGGCGGAAGGCCAACCGCAGATTGCGACCGCGAGAGTCAAGTGGGATCAGGAATATCAGGAGCAACTCGGAGTAAAGACGGAAGCCGCCAAGCATCTGGGGAGCGAATTAGAAGCGCGGATTGTCAGCGTTTGCAAACGCGTATTTCGCGCGCTGAGCTTGAACGGCTATGCCCGGATTGACATGCGTTTGACCGAACAAGGTGACGTCTATGTCTTGGAAGCCAACCCCAATCCAAATCTGTCGCGAGGCGAGGATTTTGCCGAATCGGCGCGATTGGCGGGGGTCGATTATAAGTCGCTATTGCGCCGCATCATCCGCCTCGGGCTGGCCTATCCAGCGGAATGGCGGCGCGTGTGACGAATCACTACATGATTGAGAAGTAGTTCTCGACAGCAAAATCAACCGCTGCTGTCGTCAATTCGAAAGGCTGTATACGGTAACTGGCCAGGTTTTTGACTTGCATCAGCAGATCGCGTGGGTGGCAATTGCGAAACGGTCGGTTATTGGGGACATAGTGCGTTTCGATCAAGTATTCGATGACATCAGGTTTGAACTCACAACCCAACACACCGCACATGATTTCAAACAGCTTCACGAAATCGGCCCGCGGTGGGTTGGGAACTTCGATTTTGTAGGGAATCCGGCGGAGAAAGGCGTCGTCCACCAGGTCACGCGGTTCCAGATTCGTCGAGAAGATCACCAATTGATCGAATGGCACCTGAATCTTCTTGCCGGAAGTCGTATTCAGGAAGTCGTAACGTTTTTCTAAGGGGACAATCCAGCGATTCAAGAGTTCGGAAACAGTGATTTGTTGTCGGCCAAAATCATCGATTACCAACACACCGCAGTTGCTTTTCATCTGGACAGGTGCTTCGCTCGTTCCGGAACCTGAATTGTATTGGATTTCAAGGTGTTCCAGTCGCAATTCACCACCCACGACAATAGTCGGACGTTTGATTTTGACCCAACGATGGTCGATTTCATCGTCGGCCAGGATTCCTTCTTTTTTCTGTTCGGGCGCGAGTTCATGGATCGTGGGGTCGAATACGCGGATAATGTCGCGTTCCCCAATGAGAGGGCGTGGAACCCAAATGTATTTCCCGAACGCTGCGGTAATCCGTTCAGCAATACTGGTTTTGCCATTTCCTGGATAACCATACAAGAACATTCCGCGGCCGCTGTTGATCGCCGGTCCCAGTTTTCGAAACAGGTCTGGGTTGATCAACAAGTCCTGAAAGGCAACTTTCAGATCGTTTTCACTCGGGTGTTGTTTCGTAATGGTTTGAGCCTTGACGGACTCCACATAATCGTGGAAGGCCACCGGCGCGGCTCCAAAAAAGGCGCATATTTCGGAAAAGCGTTTGGCGCGATCGCGGCCTTGGTCGGTCAATCGACAACGATAGTCAGACACCGCAGCTTGGGAGTGATAGCCGAGCATTTGCTCGTTCTTCATTCGTTTGATAATCTGTTCGCACAGGTGGAATTGCAAGCGAACTTGGTTGCTGATCTCGCGGATCGACGCTTCCCCGCAGGCCAACAAGAACTTATAGATTAGTTCCTCGACCAGGGGCTCGGCAATTTTGGCCTCGTCAAACGTCGTAGGGGCCTTGGGGATGAACTCGCTGTCATTTGGCGTCGATGACCGGGCGGGTGGTGAAGTGCGGATTAACGATTCGGAAGCCAGGGGCCCTGCTGGCCCGCTTTCGAGAGACGTGGCGGATTTGGGGTGGCCGGACCCCGCCTTCGTTTTCGGCACGTTGCCCGATCCGTTTAGTTGGTGGATTCGCTGCAAAAGGGCTTCCAACCGCGTTTCAGCGGCATCATCGTAAGCGGGGACGTCTGGCGTCGAGCGTTGAGGACGATTCATGGCTGGCATCGATCGTTCGATTTCGAGGAAATGATTCTTGGCAAGCTTACGTCGCGTTATTTCTGGTGTCAACGCACCAAGGCCGGCGGGCATCCTAGGTGGCGGTCCGATTGTTCCGGGGATGCGGAGAATTGGATTTTGTCGATTTTTTCGCATGAAACCAGTTGACGGATTGTGAGCAATCTGCCATGCTGTCAACTGATCCATGCTGGCTTTCCGGGTGATGTGTAAGGAATGTAGCTTTACGACCTGGAAAACTGCCTGTGGTGTTGAGCGGATACTTGCTGCGGCCTTCCACTGATTGACTGTTCAATTCGGATGATCCCGTTGTTGACGTTTGAAGTTGTGATTGCCCACCAAGTTGCCATTCCATTCAGCATTTACAATCAGATGTTCAGCGATGGATGTGGTGAGTTTGGAGATGTTGTTGATGACTAATATTTATGTGGGCAATCTTTCGTTCAAGATGTCCGAGGAAGACTTGCGTCAGGCTTTTGAAGGTTACGGGCAAGTGTCAATGGTGAAGATTGTTAAGGATCGCGAGACTGGACGTTCGCGCGGATTTGCGTTTGTGGAAATGCCCAACGCGGATGAAGCGAAACAAGCGATTGAAGGCTTGAACCTGCAACCCTTGGGTGGTCGCAACATCACCGTGAATGAAGCTCGTCCCAAGACCGATTCGCGCCCCTCTGGTGGTCGTGGTGGTCGTGGCGGTAGCAATCGCTACTAATCGAACTCACACGTTTGTTCATCGAAAAACAGATATCAACAACCACGTGAGCGCTGGCCGCTTACGCTGGTTGTTTTTTTATTGCCATTCACGACATGTAGGGTGCGTGGAGCAAGTCGTTCGGCAAAACATGGCAGCTTGAACGAAATGATCGACGACCCTCACAGGGTTTCGATCGACATCAAGACGACTCGCGGAATGCACCAGAACCAAGCTTGGCCATCCATACCGTGAACGGTTACGTTTTTTCGCATGGATCTTTGATTTGAGTCCCGTCGATATTCGGGCTCCAGCCTAATCGGCTTGTCGCGAATACCGCACTGGTTCAATCTCGGCTTAATCATCGCGAGCCGAGATGATGTCCTCGAACGACTCGGATTCATGTTTTGGAACGAGATGCTTGACTGGCTCGGCATGCACTCTTTGCGGCGTCGGGAGCCATTTCACATTGAGTTCTCGGACAGCGTAAAAGGTAGCCGCGATAATCACCAGCGTCAGAAGTAGCAATATCACAATCGCCACGAAAGGTTGATCTAATCTTTCGAAAATCGTTTGAGTTGGGTCTGGATCAGCCAGAATGGAAGGCCAACTGGCCAGCATGGTGGCTGGAAAGCGTCGCATCATCAGTTCAGTTTGGTAGTACAAAAAGGCCGTCGTGGACACCGCAAAGGTCGTCGCCAAGGCATAAACGATGATCCCAGTTATTAACCCATAAATCGGTGCCATGAATCGACCGAGACGATGTCTCAACCGTCGGCAAATCAAGAACACGATGGACAGATACCCCGCCCCAAGGATGAAATTGTATAAACAAAACTCAGCCAATATTCCGGCAAAATCCCCAACAGCGTTAATCGCCGTTTGAGTACTGTTGTCCATCCACAAAAGAACCACGATGAACGCGATGCATACCGCAATCGGCCAGGTCAACATTTGTGACAAAGCAAACAAGTAGCCGCGACCCGGCCCCGGAAAATACAGCGACAAAAGGGACTTGCCGATCACATTCCGGGGCAGACTCCGACGCACACGCTCAGAAAGTCCACCTTGTTCGGCGACCATCAGACTCCCCACGATAAACCAAAAGTGGGCCGACACGATTAATATGGAAAACAAGCCAAGCAATACAAACCAAACAGTGTTGCCAAGAAATCCTGAATTCAACATCGGTACGAACATAGCGGCCATGATCGCCACATGGAAAACGATCGCTCCAAAACGAACCCGACTGCTTCGATTGCTGGCAGGAAAGCTGATCAAAGAACCGGCTACTTGAAACATCAAATAGCCTCCGGCCGTAAACAACGTGATAATCGTTAACAAGACCTGATCCGGCGACCAGACATCGCCATACCAGGATTCCAGTAAAATGAACCCCAGAAACGAGTTGATCGAAAAGTAAATGATGAAAAGACCGATGATCAACAATAGTGTATTCGCGACGCGCAGCAATGGGTTCTTTCCCAGCCCGGCGAATGCCAACGACAAACAGATAGACCCCATGGAAACGGCGGCCATGCAACCTACTTGCCCTCCAATTTGGGTTAAGTCAATTCCTCCCAACAGGTACGTAAACGCCATGCAGGGCATCGCTGCCGCCAGATAAATCACTAGCTGCACCAGGGCACTGAGCAATTTGCCGGTGATAATCCGACGAGGTTCCATCGTGGTAATTCCCACCAATTGGATCGTCTCCTCTTCAAATTCACGAGCCAGCGAACGAAACGCTGAAAAGGGGACAATCACCATCAGTGGGAACCCTAAAATCCACACATATCCCGTCAGCATTGGGCGCCCGAATTCGCTAACTTCTTCGATCAGCGCTATCGATACCCCGAGAAATGACCACAGGACAATGGCCAGCAGCAACAGCATAAGCGTCCACACAAACTGGCGACTCTTGAGAGATTGGCGGAGTTCCTTGACCACAATCGGGCTGGACCGATCGGAGATCCAGGCAATGACGCGCTCCCAGCGGCGGAAAGGTGTCGCCAGGATGGGATGTTGTTCCAACTCTTTCGCGACCGAGTGCGACGTGTTTTCGCTCATTGCACGTTTCCTTTGGTGACTTGCAAAAAAGCGTCTTCCAATGAACGTTGTTTGACGGCAAACCGAGTGATCCGCAAGCCGGCTTGGATCATCTCCGCCAGCAAATCGGCACGAGCTTGCTCAACATTCGGAAACCGGAATTCGGCAGTCTTCCCATTGACTTGAGCGTCTTTAATCAGGGGATGGGCGGCCAGCCAATGGTCCACGACTTGCGTGGAGTCCAAGTAATCGACTTGCATCCAGACATG
>DAOLCX010000076.1:0-8104 GCA_035327685.1 Pirellulaceae bacterium
GGCAAGCGATTCCGATGGGCGGGCTTTGCTGCGCGAGTTCAGCGTTTCCGACTACATCCCGGGAAGCATCAGCGGATAACTGGCCACTATCGGTTTTTAGGGCCAGCAATAAACCGAATCCGACACCTGGCGGAGTCGCTCCGCTCAATGAAAAACTCCACGCCGCGACTTATGTTCACAATACCATCGACCTTTTCGACGGGACGCTGTTACAAACCTTCTGGTTTGATTAGGAACCCGATCCGGACGATGCGAGGAAAGCGTTCCAAGAGGACGGTAATCGGCAAGTTGACTTGACCAGTGAATATCTCGGCCAAGGGAACTGATCAATGGGATTTGTTCTTCGAGGGCTTGGGCCCGGATGATTCAGTCGCTTTTGATCTCGATCCATCGTCCGGCGGCGAGATCCTTGTTCGGTAGCTACCGTCACCAGACGATGGAGAAATCTGTTTCGACAAGTCCACGCTCTGGCGAGCGTGGCTACGTTGGGAACCGCCTAGATGATTCCGCCGTGAGTCTTGTAGGGCGTCTGGTGGTCAGGCATGTCCAGGAACCAGAATCGATGCCATTCGTCGCGCAGGTTGCGCAGGTCTTCCGAAGTGTAAATCAACTGGCGGACGCGGACCGCCGGATCGGCATCGTAGATCGGCACGAAGCAACCGATACTGCTGAATAGGGCGATGGCTAAGATGGCCCCGGTGAATAACCGACGCATGATTGATCCTCCGTGTATCGCGTTGATCCGTGGTCTCGCTGGTGTCTGCATTTTTCATCCTTGAACGATCCGCCCGCCAGTGTTGGGGCGAACAAGCCGCAGCGACTGGCCGTGTTCCGGTCAGACAATCTTGAAATCGTCAAAACTGGCGCGAAAAGTTTAATCAATAGACATTATTTATTCGGCAAAACTTGCCAAATGCGCATTCGATGTCCCTCAGAGGCCCGAAAACGCTAGCGAAAATCGCTCGCAGAGACCGCATGCTTGCGGTTTTCCGCAATACAACCGGCTTCTTCGATCGAGCAATAACATTAATGACGACCGCATACTCACGCTCTCGAATTTACCCCTTCGTTTTTGCGATCATCGGGGCCGTCTTGGGTCTGATCGGCGCGACCACCATGCTGTTCACGTCTTCGCGAGTGCCGTTTGGCAAAGTCTCTGTTGCCGACGGTTTGTTAGGCAGTTTCGCCTTTAACCTCCTCACTTCATTCGCAGGAGGCATTGGTGGGTTGTTGCTCGGATGAGCGATTCGAAGTTGTAGTCAAGGTGTATCTTTGAGTTCACCACAGACTGTTCGTTAGGTTGCACATGGGCTTTTCCTGCCCTTAGGGATGACCACCTATGCCTGGTGGACTCAACAAATCTCGACCGACCAGATTCCTCGATTAGCCTCAATCGGATTTGGTCTTGGTTTCTTGCTGTCATGGCTGGGAATCTATTCGACAAAGGCCAAACAGGAATCGCCGTCATCCGGCGGCCATCCCTGAATTGGCCCGCCATTTATTGATGATTGGCCAGAGGCGTTTCCGTTGCTGGCCACTGACTTAACCGCAACAGAGCCAGTCTGGCCTGGTTCAGTTCGCCGGCCGCTTGACGTACTTCTCGAGGAAGTTCCGGGGCGGCTCGACATTCGGTTCGAACGGAAATTGAGTTGAACCAATCGCCCCAAGCCTGAGCGTCTGATTTTTTGGTTGGCTGCGAGTGCATCTGTTGGCGCCATTGCCGTTCTGCAGACACGTAGTGGCGAGCTAAGTCTCGGGCTTCGTTATCACTTTCCAGGAATACTGGCACCACGAATTCGACGGTCTCTTCGCGCCAGTCTGCAGTACCCCACATCGACTTTTGTGGTGCGCGGGCCTGACATTTGACCAGCAACAACCCACCGCGCCAATGTCTGGGAACTTGTGCAGTGAATTGTAACTCGCGCCCCCCCTCCAAGGCAGTTTGCGGCGAGGAGTGGAATCGGAAAAAGACCCCCGTCCCGCGTTCGATTGTGCCACTGGCCACCAGCAGCTCCTGTCGAGGTACGATGGCAGCGCGAGATGTCAGGCTACTCTTTCTGGTCAGATCAAGTTGGCTCTGTAATGTCACCGGTTTAAGCGGAGCGATGACGCTGGTCTGCAAACGGCCTCCATCCTCGTTATGCTGCTCGACATTGATCAGCCCCGACACATCGCTCTGCAGCATGGTTCGCGGGTGATAATCGACGACCAGAAGTGGCTCGCTGAGCCAACGGACATCGAACTGAAACTCAGAGACGAGTTGGCGCTGCCTTCCGTCGAGCCAAGTCGAAACGGGTACCACGATTTCCAGAACGCGATCGTGACCATCGGTGGATTCCGAACAGGGGACCTCGATAGCGGCAAGTAATGCCGGAACATCAAATCGAGCCAACGACTGTCCTTCGGCGGAGGACGATGCGATTCCCCATATATGGACCAAACAATACAACCACGACAGGTGTGCATAACAGCGGTTCATGAGAAACGCCCTCCCTGATTCATGTGTGGTTCGCTGTCAGGCCTCGTGCCGACTCAGCCGAACGGTGTCATCCTCCTGGCCTCCATCCTGGGACAGTACTAACATCGCGCCCCCCTGTTACGACGGCTGGCAGAAATTGGTTCGCAACCGATCGAATGGATGGGTGGCACTTTTTGACAACGCTTCTCGCCGTGGATTTAAGGGCGACCGCCAGACGATTGGGGCGACTGGGGACAGGTCTCGCTACAATGGGACAGTAGCTGGGTGGCATTGATGGTGGGGCGGCCTAACTGATGCTAGCGGATCCATTGATTGTTGACCCAACGGCAAAGGCGGGGGTCAAATTCGCTGACATCGGTCAGGGTTGGCAAGCGGTGGTCGATCGGCAACGGCCGACGAGCCGACATCGCCCATAGGTCAGCGGTCTGCAACAGTCCTTCATACTGCCTCACTTCACCGACTTGATCGAGTTGAATCCACCAGGCCAAAACACGATAACGGTCCTGATCGGACAATCGGCTGCTCTCGGTCCAATGTTCGATGTCTTGGCCCAATGGAGTTCGCAGTTTCAGCCACTCCCGAACCTGCGACCCACTTGCCAACCATCGTTGATGCGCCAGCTCCGAGTCACCGCGCACCAGTGCGTCCAGGATATCCGACAATTCACGCCGCCCTGATTCGTCGGGGCGCCGGAGGGGCACGTCTTGGCGGCTGGGAGCCGCCTGGTGGGCATCCCACAACTGGTGAAGCCGGATGAACTTACTTCGTTCAGCATCATCGCGTGCCGCAGCCACCAATCCGCGCAGGCTACTCGACCGCACCGAGCCCGTGCTGTGATAAGCACCCACCAAATACAGGCGCATTGCCAACTCGCGCGAGCCAACGATGTGGTTGTAAAACATCAATTCTTCCGCCACGTCCCGATAGTCGGCCGGTTGTTCGGGTCGCAACAGACTGAGTTGAACATCAAGCTCCGCCGGCCAGGACGCACGTTGCTCCACCGAACCGTTCACTGAGTTCGCCGGGGGCACTTTGCTCGCCTGCATCGGCGTGCGCAACTTGGGAATGGCCAGGACCATTGAATTCAACAGGTCGTCGGCCACTATTTTGTAAAGCAAACAAGCGTGTCGCTCCGTGTGAAGCAACGCGACTCCGACGTTGATTTCCGACGAAATTGCAGCTTGATAGTGGCGTGACAACTCGGCGATCTCGGCGCGCACGTCAGATCCCGAGACTCTCGGTTCCATCCGTTCGAATTCGCGGCGCAAAAACCAGTCCATCACAAGCCAGACGTTCTGCAAGTCGTTCGTCGCCAACAGGTTCTGCCGCAACCCGCTGTGCGAAACCAATCGATCGGGATCAAGATTTGCCAAAACCAGGTTTTCCACCGCCGCTTGCAAGTCTTGAGGAGCGCGTTTCGCTGATGGCCGTGGGGGATGAATCAAATCGTTTCGTCGTTCGTAAACATCTCGCAACATATCCGCCAACTGCTGCCAGTTCCGATTATCCGTTTCCGATTCGGCCCGGATTTTTCGTTGCCAAATGAAGGCGGCGTGCCTTTTCAATGTTGCAATCAATGTGATCCGCCAGGGTTGTTCGCGGGTCAGTTCCAGTTCGCGGCCCGTAGCCAATTGGACCAGAGTCGTGGCGTGATCGACTTCACCAAGTCCATCCTGAATGGCGTAGGCCAGCGCCAACACGAATTTTGGCCATGTCAGCAAATGAGGTGCATGCCGTTCGGCATGGAGCCACTCGACCGGCGCCAGTGGACTCAGATAATAGGTCGCCAACACGGCGGCATCCTCGTCGTCGAGATCGTTAATGCGTTCGGCGACATCTGCCAGGCGGCTGATAGCCGACCGGCGGCGCGCTTCGTCTTCAACCCGCCGATGGATCAGGACCGCCATGGCTTCGCGCACCGTCCGCCAGTCCGATGGGGTCGCCGCAGTGACCGCGCGGGATGTTGACTCGCGGCTGTTTTGTGAACTGAATCCGAACTGTGTGTGCGACGCTTCGCCCAGTGTCGCAGGTATGCGCTGGAAGTCCCCACTGTCGATGATGACCATCAGGTTCAAAGCATCATTGGTCAATTGAGCCCATTGGGCGATCGTCTGCGGATCGGCAGAGTCTCCAAGGTTAACCGTTGACAGTTGGCGACATGTTTGGGCCAGCCGCTCGGCTGCCGCCATGCACGGACCGTAACGGCGAGATTGCAACTGGAGATAACCTGCATACAACGACCGATCAATTTCCGATTGGCTCAATCCTGGTCGGTAATCAAACAACCGCTCCAACAGTGGGCGGTTCAACGTTTCACACAATTCGATGGGCGTCGGCGCTGCCAGATGAACGCGCAACCACTTCAGTAGTTCTTGATCGCTGGAGTGTTGAAGCGCTGTCTCGATCTCGGATTGCACAGCGGCCCAATGGTTGGTATTTGTTTGAATGAACTCGACCACCACCCGGGCGTGCATGTGGCGACCTGGCTCTGGATCCGATTGACTCTCATTGAGTTGACGGAGCCAAATAATCTGCAAGGCCGCCTGATTGGGGTTCAGATACATCGTTTGCCGCGCGCGTCGCCAATGCTCGACCAGAATCAAGGACCGAACTTTGGCCAGTGATTGCTCGGGAGAGTTTTGAAAATCCCAGTCACCTCCGAATTGGCGGTGCAGGCATTTCCGCGCGCCCTCAATCAACTCCAGAGTTCCCAGGTTGTGCTCCGTTGAAAGAGCGGCCAGCTCAGCGACCAACTCCCAACAATTCAGTTTGCGACGTAATTCAGATTCACGGACAGCGGTCAATGGCTCCGCGTAACATTCGGCAATCGTCTGCTCGAGCCATGTGTCGACTGCCGTCACATCCGGATCGGCGGCCAAGACCAGGCCGAAGATACGCAGCCAGTGGGGCCGCACCGCCGGATTCGGAACCGTGATCTCCTGAACCCAACATCTCAAGTAAGTTTCCAACCTCTGCTGAGGCGATTGACGCGGGGCCGCGAACAGGTCGTCTCCCCAAGTCGGCCTGGATTCGGTGCCAACCAACTGCTGTTCAATGGCCCCTTTCGGCCACCATGCCACCGCCTGTTCAGTTTCGTTCTCTGAGATCAGGTCTGAATTTCCCTGCGTGGGTTTTGCGCGTGTTGCGTAAATCAGATAGGCTCCCAGGCCGAGTGTTACGACGGCAAATAGCGCGAACAACCACACGCGTTGCCATGCCAACGACATCCGTTCTAAGCGCTGCCAGCCCTTGATGTTGTCGGCGATGGCGTCATCCACAAAGCTATCGACGACTTCACGGCGAACGCCCCATTGCTTGGCAAACGAATACAAGCGTTGTAATTGCGTCGGCGTGGGCTCTCGTTGGCCTTCCATTTCCTGGATGACGACTTGTTCGACGAAATCTTCGGCGTCCGACCGCGACACGCGGGCTATGCGCAGGCGATCGCACTCGCGGTCCATAATCTGCCGCGCCCGGACCTCGCTGATTTGAAATCGCGTTTCAGCCAGTCGGATGGCACGGTTTTCGACTTTCAACGACAAAATCCGGTCGGGGAGTTTGCGCCATTCGTCGCGAATCAACTTGGCAAACGCTTGCTCGTAACGGGTCAACGACTCGCGGTGCGTCTCGGCGGCTACCAGCTCATCCCAAGCTCCTCGCCATTCGGCATCGGTCAGCCGCAGGTTTTCCGCCAAGAGTCGCAATCGCTCCTGGCTATGCTCATTCAATCCACCGCTGGCTGCGATCACCGGCATGGCCTGCCGCAGAAAAGCCCGTACCCGTGGATCTTTTTTGGCTGACATGTTGAGAAACCTAACGCCCGCCCACGGATTGCAAACGCTGCCGCCACACTTCGGGCATGTCAGGATATAACAATAGCGTCTGATCGCAAATCGCCATCGCCGTTGCTGGTTCCAGATGCGCCAGGCATTGCGCGAGTTGCCATCGACTCTCCAGCCACGTTTCCGAGCCCGGCGCGACGCCATCGCCCAACTCGCGCCATCGCGCGGCAGCGGCACTCCACTGCGCAAGTTTCATTTTGATTCGTCCCGACGCCGTCAACGCTTCGCGATCCGGCTTGCCGGACGACAGCAATTGATCGTACCACTGATCAGCCTGTTGCATCCGCCCCAAAAGCGTGTCGCACTCGGCCAATCGCCGCACAGCGTAGCGCATCGCTCCGTCATTCAGCCAGGCAGTTCCGCCCGATTGTTGACCGAGTTCAACCAATTCAGTCAAACAACGGTGTAGTGATTGTGTCACTTCCAGGTCTTGCCGTTGGCCGGATTCCCAAACGGCCTCCCAATGTTGCGACAAGACAACTAACGCTGCGCGACGAGAGGCCACGGCACGGGCGTTTTTTGCCAACCACTCTGCCTGAGCAATGAGCTGGTTCTCATCCTGTTTGCGTTGGGCCAACAACATCCTCTGAAACCGGCCTTCTTCGAACAACGGAGAGCGAGGCGACAATGTCCGCTCCAATGATGCATGTTCGGCTAACAATTGCTCCGCTTGTTGTACGTCTTCTGCCGTTGAGTCAGTCCCTCGCAACAGCGCATCCACTACTAACAACCGCGCAGCCCCTCTGCTCTCATTGGAGTTCTGGGGCAGTGCATGCCACCCCCGCCATTCATCCAGCAATAGACGACGCAACGGTTGGGATCCGTCGGGATTTCGTTGTAATTCAGACGCCCACCCCCGGTGCAACTGGAGCAATCGTTCAAAGGCCACTTCTCCTTTCAGCCAAGGTGAATCGGGCAGGCCACTCAGGTTGTTCAAAGCTTCTCCGGGGGTCAGCCAGGTGTTTTCCAATTTGATTCGGATCAACGCAGCCCGCTGAGCTTCAATCGATTGCGGGAACTCGGCCTGCAGCGCATCGAGTGCGGCCCAGGCCGTTGGCAATCGGGATCGATCCTGCCGGGCCAACTGCACTTGGGACTGAGCGTTCAACCAGGCCGCGGCCAGTTGCAACACCGCCGCGTCGGCATCTCGACTCAATGCCAAGGCCTGCTCCGCCCATTCCACCGCTTGTTTCCAGTCAGATGCGTCGTAACTGAAATGAGCCAACAAATACGCAGCAGATGCCAAGGGCAAGGGCCCGCAATCTGCAAGGCTCTGTCGAATGACTTCATTCAAGTGATGTTGCGACCTCAACGCGGCCGTTGCATGTTCGTCCGACGTTTCAGCCAAATCTGCTTGTCGCCAAGCCTGGACGCCTTGCAACCAGTGATCGACCCATGGATGATCGTTCCATTCTATTTCTAGCCTCAACAGAACATCCGCAAGGGGTTGGAGGGAACCTGTTCGTACAAAACCGATGGCGCCTATCGCCAACAACTCGGTCGCGAGTTGATCTCCCGTCGGCCGCAAGTACGCCGCGTGCTCTAAACACAAAGTCCAGAACTCCCTGTTCGCTAATCCGTTTCCGACCTGAAGTTGGTCTTGTGCCAACTGCAGCGATGCTTGCGTCCGCTTGGACCAGGCCAACGCGCGGAACTGCCACCTCGTTCGTTCAGGTTCTGTGACGAAGCCATTCGCTTGATTGGCGATCACGCGCCAACACCAATCGGCGTCTTGGACGCGCCCCAGGCTGGACAAGGTCGCCGCCAGTCCCACCAAAGCGCG
>DAOLCX010000077.1:0-7923 GCA_035327685.1 Pirellulaceae bacterium
CGTTTGGGCCGCTGGTCACTATCGTCTTCGCGCCCCATCAAATCGGATGCCTGTCCCAATCCGCAATCAGGTTACCGCGTCTTTCGGCAGACGAACGGTTAAACGAGCCTCAGACGCTCGATACGTTTGATCGGGGATGGTTTGAGTACAGTCCAATGCCAAGGGCTTTCGGCACCGGTCTGAAAACCTGACTTGCCCCCCTTTTTGTTTTCACTCCCGGAGCGGTTACAATATCGGCAACCGTTCACGACATTGCAGAACAATTGTCCGCATTTGTTCCAAACCTTGACTAGGTCTACCATCGTTGAAAGTTGAACAAATGCGGACAATTGTTCTACAATCAGGCTTTTCCGCCAGAATCCGTGAACGGTTATGTCATGGTATCACAAACAACTTCGACTGCGACTCTTCCTGTAGAGGCATGGAAGCAACTGTATCGGTTCCGATTGAGGCGCCTGCACGTCGGCCCTGGCGAAATGAATATGGTCGATCAGGGGACCGGTTCGCCGGTGCTGATGGTTCACGGCAATCCGACCTGGTCGTTTTTTTATCATCCGCTGATCGCGCGATTGCATCAACAATATCGATGTGTGGCCGTCGATCATATAGGTTGCGGGCTCAGTGATAAACCGAGCGTCTATTTGAGCCTCGATGATCGGATTGATCATTTGACGCAGGTCGTCGAATCGCTCGACCTGCGCGACGTGACCCTGGTAGCCCACGACTGGGGAGGCGCCATAGGGATGGGCACATTGCTTCGGTGTCGGGAGCGGTTTGCGCGGATTGTGTTGTTGAATACGGCGGCTTTTCCGCCTCCCTTGTTTCCGTGGCGCATCCGGGCTTGCCGCATTCCGGTGCTGGGGCGGTTGGCAGTGCAAGGCTGGAACGTTTTCGCCCGTGCCGCGATTAGCATGGCCAGTGAACGGGCAGGCGGTTTGCCTTTGGAAATTCAGCAAGGTTTGTTGGCGCCTTACAACAGTTGGTCGGCCCGACTGGCCATCTACAATTTTGTCGCCGATATACCCACGCGGCCGCTTCAACCCACCTTCAAGCGATTGGCGGCGATCGAGCGGGAACTGGGCCATCTATCGGCCATGCCGAAACTCTTGGTGTGGGGGATGCGCGATTGGTGTTTCCGACCTGAATGCCTCGATCGGTTCATTCGCTATTGGCCGGAGGCCGAAGTGATTCGCTTGGAAAGGGCAGGGCACTATGTACTGCTCGACGAACCCGAATCGGTATGCGCCAGGATTCTCCAATTTTTGGAAACAACTGCGACGGCGCGACATGCAAACAATCTGAATGCCCATGGCTGACCCGATCGACATCTCGGCTGGCCATTGGGTGGCGATGGCCTGCCAGCTCGAAGCGGCCATCCCCAAGGCTGGAAACGTCCACCGCGGTGCGGACTTCTCGGACATGTCGATGTACGATTTGATACTCAGCGGGCAGATCCTCGGATCGGTGATTGACGCCTATCGCGGCGCGCGAGTTGGAGCGACCATTCGAACCGCCGCGCAACAGACTCGATTGATGATTGGAAAGAATTCCAACCTGGGACTTATCCTGCTCCTGGTTCCATTGGCGAAAGTGTGGCAAGTCCACCGGTCGATTACGCATGCGGCATTGTCGAGATTGCTGGACGAACTGACACACGACGATAGCCGTGAGATATATGACGCAATTCGGTTGGCATCGCCAGGCGGTTTGGGCCGCAGCGGCGAGTGGGATGTCGCCGATGAACCACCTGGTCAGATTCTGGAGGCGATGCGGTATGCCGCGGATCGAGATGCGGTTGCTCGGCAGTGGGCCAATGGATTTGAAGAGGTGTTCGAGTGGTTTGTTCCGCGACTCATCGCCCTCCGCGCCGAATGGGAACAACTGGACCGAGCTGTGGCCGCTGCGCACGTCGAGTGGATCGCGAGCCATGGGGACTCGTTGATCTGCCGCAAATGCGGACCGGAGACAAACGAACAAGCGCGACGGTTGGCAGCACAGGCACTGGAACAGCTTCCGCGTGGCTGGGATGCTTTTGAGTCGGCCGTGGGCGAACTCGATTTTTGGATGCGCGCCGATGGTCATCGTCGGAATCCGGGGACGACCGCCGACCTGATGGCTGCGGCTTTGTTTGTAGGTTTGGCAGATGGACGACTGGAGGTGTGACGAAGACTCTCATTTCAAGGGGGTGATTGGTCCGGTTGCCGGTTGTGAATGGACGAGAACGTTTTGGATGTCGTCGGCGAAGCCGCGCGTTCCCACGGAGGAAACGCCAGTCTATAATGCAGATTCATCCTGGGAGAGGTAGCCATACTGCGAATCGGAATCAACCAATCGTGAACGCGAAGTTTACGACCGTCATTCAGCAGCACGGAGTGTGGTGGATAGGCTGGGTTGAAGACATGCTTGGTGTGAACTCACAAGGTGCATCACGGAATGAACTTATTGACAAACTTCGAAACACTGGCCGAAGCGATTTAAATGAACCGCGATGATACAAGAGTGACGGCTGTTGCGTCCGGTTCGTACGAAGAAGTGGAGTTGGTGCCATGAAACGGCACGATGCAACCAGGCACTTGCGGAACCGTGGCTATCGTTTGGTGCGCAAGGGACGGCACTCCTGATGGGAAAACACGGCAAATCAACGTCGGCCAGCGGTCACCCGTCATGTGGAAATCTCGGAACCATTGGTGCGACAGTCTGCAAAGATTTGGGAATTGCCAGTCCCTGGCAACTTCCGACCCCATACCCGAACAATTCAGGAGTTGCACGACCAGGCTAGTTCCCATATGCCGCTGCCAAAGATGTTGCTGGAAGAACGGGATCTATCATGAATGGCATTTAAGAACATGATGCGTTCGCGATCTGAGTATTGTGTGGAATTGGAAAAGGAGGCTTTGATCTTCAGCGCCGCCCATTTCATCACGTTTGGCGACGATGTCTGTGAATCACTGCACGGCCACAATTATCGTGTGCGGTGCCGGGTATGCGGGCCACTAAATCGGCACGGTTACGTCGTAGATTTCGTCGCGCTGCGCGATGAACTGCAACGGCTGATTAAAGTTCTCGACCACCATGTGTTGTTGCCCACAAACCATCCGCGAATCAAGACGTCGGAACAGGATGGCGAAGTCTCCGTCCGATTCGCCGAAAAGCGTTGGATGTTTCCGGCGGATAATTGTGTCTTGATACCTGTCGATAACACAACGGCCGAACGGTTGGCCGAATTCTTGGCCGACCAATTGCGGCAGTGGTTGGTGGCGCAGGACATCCCCTTCACGCGCCTGACGTTGGGCGTTGATGAAAACGAAGGGCAATGGGGGGAAATCTGTCTATTCGCCGACGTCTCTGATGGCTGCTAGCACCTAACGCTATTGCCAGGTTGCAATTGCCCCTATCCGCAGCTTTCTGTACAACCACCGTACTTCCACAGACAAATGATGGGTTGCTGCAGCGCGCGCTGTGGAAAACGAAATTTCATGCCAGGAGCCTTGGCCAACATGACTACGCGGACAGAACATGTCGTGATCCTCCCATACTATTGCCAGGAGGAAGTCGATCGCTATCTGTTGATGGCAGCCTGGATGCAAGAGAATTGTGCTCTCCCCTTGAATTGCACATTCTTGCTGGCGGCCAGTCCGCGTTTTGAACAAAGCTCGGAATTACTCCAGGCCTACCAATCTTTGGGGGAATGCCGTTCGATGCAATGCGCGACACAGGTATTTGGCTATCCGGGTGGCGCAACTGCCATGTTTTGGGATGCCATGGACTACATTGCCGAGAACTTCACGGGAGAAGGATTCGCTCTGTGGTTTGAATCGGATATGGCGTTTGTCAAACCCGATTGGCTGGCGCGTCTGGATCAGGAATGGTCGGGGCATGCCACGACACCGCTGGTCATGGGTTGCTTTGTCCCGCCCGTTTACAAATACCGTCCTTTGCGTCGGAAGAAGCTCTTATTGGAGCCGCATATCAATGGGGGGGCCTGTTATGCATTTGATTTTGCGAGGCGGATGCCTTCCGTAGCGCGTCAAGGTGTGTTTGACATGTCCATCTACCATTATGGTCCTGCGGTCGGTCGAGTCTGCAAGACAAACCAGATTGCCTTTTCGACCTTAGCCAGCGCGAGGCGCGACGTACTTAACCCTCAACGCACGGTGTTGCATGGATTCCTGCAAGACAAGGACTCCTTTGTGCGACGCTGCCTGAGCCCGATCACTGCCAGTGAATTGCGGAACAGCTCCTGGAATCCTTGGATTGAACGCTGGGAACACGCCAAACGGCAGGTCCGAGTATTGTTTGTGCGCAGGGGCCAACGGGCGATGTTTGAAAATATGTTGCTCGCCAAAAGCCGATTGGAATCCAAATAAAACGTATGGCGCCGCTGCAAATTCATCATTTTTGTACATATCCACACGGCGGTGCCGCCAAAGCAGCACTTCGATTGCATGGGGCCTTGCAAACCCAAGGTTCCGCCTCGTTTTTTCACTACACACTTGCTGATCGGCCGGCGCCTGAGGGCCGCGGCATCGAGCAACTCGAGTTTGCGCCATCGAAACGGATCCCCGTGTGGTCTGCCTTCGGCGACCGCTTGCGGCGTAATCATACACGAGAGATATATCGGCTATATCGGGAACACCTCGAACGTCGCCCGCCGCACTTGGAAACATTTTCGATGGCGCAACAAGCGGAACCTACGCGATTGCCACCGCTATTCTCGTCTCAAGCTATCGCGCATCTGCATTGGATCGCCTACCTGGCCGACTACCCCACATTCTTCGGCACGATTCCCACGGCGGTGCCGATCGTCTGGACGATGCACGACATGAACCCGATCATCGGCGGCTGCCATTTCAGTGGCGGATGCGATCGCTTTGTCGTGGGCTGTGGAAACTGTCCGCAGGTCATCAATCCACGGCCCGACGATGTGTCGCGAGTATCATATTCCGTCAAGCAACGGGCTCTTCGGCACCGACAAATCCACGTGGTTTCGCCAAGTCGCTGGCTTTTGCGTTTGGCTCAACAAAGCCCGATTTGGCCAAACGACACGGCATTTTCGTTGGTTCGGTATGGTATTGATACCAATGTGTTTCATCCGATCGATTGCCGAGTGGCGCGCCAGCAATTGGGGCTCGACCAGAGCCCCGTGATCATTGGTTTTGCAGCCGACCAATTGCTCAATCCGCGGAAAGGTGCCGACTTTCTGTGGCAGGCCTTGGGTATGCGCGATGCCACACCGCCGGTGCAACTTCTGGTGTTCGGGGCGGGCGAGTTGCCTAACTCTATTGAAGGAGTGGCTCGCGTCCATCATCTTGGATACATGGACAATCCCCAGCAGCAAGCATTGGCCTACTCTGCCTGCGATTTCGTGGTCATGCCTTCGCTGGAAGACAATTTGCCTCAGGTTGGCATTGAGGCACTGGCCTGCGCCACCCCCGTCGTGGGGTTTGACTCCGGCGGCCTGGCCGAATTGGTCCTCGACGGAATTCATGGCCTGCTCGCTCCAGCCGGAGACGCGGCAGCCTTAAGCCGCGCGTTGCAATGGATGATTGCTCATCCGGACGAAACGGCCGTGATGGGGCAACGCGGTCGCTTGGCGATGGTTCGTGAGTTTGACTCTGCAGTTCAAGCGCGAAAATACCTTTCCATTTACTCTGACGAATTGAGCCAGGCCCAGCGCCGCCAGCGTCGCTCTGCTTAGGGCAGATTACGATCCAGGCCATCGATCGGAACCACTCAGGGCGGCAAAGGTTGTCATTTTTGGGCATTCGCAGTAAAAGGTTTAGGGACAAACGCTACCAACTGCGACATTCATCGCAAATTACTGACAGGAAATTCGATGATGGCCATAGATCGCTGTGCCTTGATCTACGTTTGGTTCTTAACCTTGACCACCCTCGGTTTGGAGGTTATCGCGTCCGATGAAGTTCAACTTCAATATGAGCTGGAACTTCGGTCGGGACCTATCGTTGCCGTTGCTGTGCATTTCAAGGCCAGTGAGAACGGTCATACGCACATCGCCCTGCGAAAGGAGTGGGGCGGTATCGTCAACAATGGCGCCGATGTAACGGAGCTTTCTGTAATAGATTCTGAAAACAACGCTTGCTCTTTCGAGAGGGAGTCGGCGGAGAGTTGGCTCATCACCCACGCGCCATCAGCCTCGTTGACGGTAAGCTACCAAATCCAGGTGACGGGTGAGCGCGCACGGTTGCCCGGCAATGACTATCGCACGCGACTCGACTCTCAGCTTTTCCAGATGATCAGCAATTTGGGTCTGTTAATGCCGCAACATATTTCACAGGACCAACCGGCCGAGTTTCAGATTGCGTTCCGCGGATTTGACGAGGCAGGCTGGCAAGTTGTCAGTTCGTTCGGTTTGGGCTGCGGACCATTTGATGTCTATCTATCTCCCAGTAAGTTCCTGCAGTCGATTGTTATGGCGGGCAACCTCAATATCGTCACGCGGGACATTGAGTCGAATCGTATTGCCGTGGCGATTGCTGGTACCGATTGGTTATTCCGAGGTGACGAATTAGCTGATGCCCTGGAGTCCATTGTTCGCGCTCAGCGAGACTTTTTTGGCGACCATTCGGACTCGTGGTACTTGGTGACATTAACACCCAATCCGTCAGGTCCGCCGGGGTCGATGTCGTTGGGCGGGACCGCGTTGACGAACTGTTTTGCCTTGTATTGCACCACGAATTTGAGTTTGGATCGACGTTCGCCGGAATCACAAAGGACATTGTCGTTGCTGGCACACGAGTACTTTCACAATTGGAATGGCATCAAGATTCCGACAGCGGGGAACGACCCTTCTACGTATTGGTTCTCTGAAGGTTTCACAAACTTTTTCGCGCGCCGGATGTTGCTTCGAGCCGAGTTGATCACTGCCGAACAGTTTGCGACTGACTTGAGTGCGACGGTTCAGGACTACGACAATAATCCGCATCGCCTGGCGGCTAATGTATTGATTTCCCAAGGGTTTTGGACTGATCGCCAGATGGGGGACGTGCCCTATAAACGCGGGGAGTTATTGGCGTTGGCCATCGATGAGCACATTCGCCAACGAAGCCAGGGGCGACAATCTCTCGACGACCTGATATTAGATCTTTTTCGACGTCCAATGACCGAGGCACCGGTGACGACGGAAGTGTTGTTGGAGCGGATTGGAGAATGGGTTGACGCGGAAATGCTTCCCGTGATTCGCGGCGTTGTCATTGAAGGCACCGAGGTGTCGTTGCCCACGGCGGTTACGGAACCATCGCTGGAGTTGACCTTGGCCCAGGCCCGTAACTTTGATCCGGGTTTCAACTTGGAAGCGTCGCGTGAGGCGAAAAAAGTGGTCGGCGTCCACGAACAGGGGAATGCGTATGCGGCGGGACTGCGCGATGGTCAGGAATTGCAAGGGTTTTCCGTTTCGCGACGAGACGGGATTCCCAAAGCGGAAGTGGTCATCCTGATCGATGGCTCACCGAACACCATCGAATACGAGGCGGTGGGGCCGGTACGCGATGTTCGAGTCTTTCGCACAATACAGACCAAATCATAGGGTTGGGAATGCGCTGCACTGGATCAACGATTTACGAATCGCAATGACCTTGGAGCGGTACATGCAGGAAACGGTATAAGCCGGGCCTCACAGAAAACTCGGCCAAAGTACTGGAAATTAACCCGCCGACAATCACCATCGCCACCGGATACAATACTTCCTTCCCTGGCAGAGTTCCTCCCAGCACCAATGGCAGCAGCGCAAACGCCGTGGTGAGCGTGGTCATCATGACTGGCGACAGACGGTCCAGGTTTCCTTGAACAATGGCCGGTGTCAAGTCTTCGGTATCAATATTCATTTCTACTTGGCGGCGGCGGTATGCTTCAATTAACAAAATTCCATTGCGGATGGCAATTCCCCCTAAGGAGATAAATCCC
>DAOLCX010000078.1:0-7895 GCA_035327685.1 Pirellulaceae bacterium
ACGATAAGGGCTTGGGCTTTAAGTCTCAACCACGCTACCTTTCACGAATCGTTTTGTGCGAGGAGCAAGTCGTCCGATAAAACACGTTAGCCCGGCCGAATCGCTCTAAGGCACTCGCAAGGTCGCGATTGACAATCAGGCGACTTGAGGAATGCACCAGAAACAAGTCGGGACTTCAATACCGTGAACGGTTACTCAACAACTCGCATCGACAACCATCGGCCCTGCCGGAAACGCAGCCAATAGACGATTCCCAAGATGCATACCCAGCCGGTCACCAACATCCAGCATTCGTAGATGCCCAAATTCAAAATGTTGCGCAGGAGCCAGGTGCTTGCAACCAGTAATACTGCCATGACAAAACTCACGTACATGACAAAATGCGTGTCACCTGCACCTTTGATCGCAAATGAAAAGACCAGGTTCATGGCGTCGAACAGATTGTAAGCGGCGACAAACCTCAACAAGATGATCCCCATCGCTCGAATTTCTTCGCGGTTGTCCGTCGGCTCCGCTTGAAAAAAACCGAACAGCACCAGATCGGGAAAAACCACGTAGATAAACGATATCGTTGTCATATAGAAGCAAGCCAACGCCATCGAAGTCCAAGTAATCCGCACGGCGAGCGCCTCGCGATTTGCACCCAGGTATTGGCCGACCAAAATCGATGTGGCCATCGACAGACCCATCACAGGATGGAAGGCTAGAGAACTGACGTTGAATGCCAGGTTGGTTGCCGCCAACTCGACTAGCCCCAAGCTGCCAATCATCAGGATAAACACCGAAAAGCCGCCGACCTCCAAACAGATTTGCAAACCGCCAGGACCCCCGAAATACATCAATTTGCCGAACAATTGCCGATCGATGCGCCAATGGTGGGTATGAAAATGCTGCCGGTGATGGGCTCGAAAAATCAAGGCCGAGTAAATGACAACTTTTAACCAGGTGACCACCGTGGTTGCGATGGCAGCTCCGGCGATACCGCCAGCCGGTAGCCCCAGCCCTCCGAAAATCCACCAGTAGTCCAGAGCAATATTCAATAATGCGGCACCGGCATCAATGGTAGCCACCATTCGAGTCCGTCCGCGGCCGGCATAAAAGCCACTCAACGCGCAGGAAATCAACAAGGCAGGGCTGCTCCACGACAGGTAGCCAAAATAAACCAATTCTTCAGCCACCACGTCCGCGCTATGATTCGCCCAGGCAAATATCGAGGGGGCCAACAGCCAGCCGACAACGATGAGCGGCGTTGCCAAGACGGCCAGCCAAACGCCTTGCCAGACAATTCGCCCAACCATGTGATGTTGTTGGGCACCGGTGTATTGTGCAACAAAAGTCTGCACGTACATGCAAATACCGAATGGCAAACTCACGAGAGTCCACCAATAGAGCGCGGCGGGAAACGACGCCGCAAACGAAGTCTCTGACCACCACAACAGAAAGATGCGGTCGATGAAAGTCAAGATGGTCCAGGAGATGCTGGACGCCACGAGCGGCAGCGCCACCCGCAATACCTCACGCGCCCCTCCCTCTCGCGCCCACCATCCGTGGCCGGTTTCAATCAAGCGTCCTGGCATGAAACTCTATTCCTTGGATTATCGCAATAGCGGCTGATCAGAGGCGTGTCTGAACGGGCTTTCGAAAGCGGAGCATATAGTTTTCTGCAAATGAGGAAATGGAGATCTCCTGAACAAATTCAAATCCAGCTTGTTCGATTTCCGCGCGAAACTCAGCTTTGCCTGCGCGCACATGACCAAGCACCCACTCTCGCGAAACTCCCTCAATCCGCTCGAAATCAATGACCACCAGTTCTCCGCCCGGCTTCAAGGCATCCCAAATCGAACACAATGTGTCTCGCGGATGCTCGAAATGATGGTACGTGTCACAAACAAACGCCAACTGAATAGATGCCGGTGGCAATCGCGCGAAACGTGTGGACGTCAACACGGGAGTCACGTTTCGGACACCCGCAGTATCCAGCTCGTCTCGAATATGCTCGATAAACCGCGGTGAAATCTCCAAGGCATAGACCCAGCCGGTGTCGCCCGTTTCTGCGGCAAACAGCTTGGAGAAAAACCCCGTCCCCGCCCCAATATCAGCGATATGCCAACCCGGTTTAATTTCACAAGCCCGAAGAATCTCGCGCCGCGCATGAAAAATCTCGCGGCTTTCCAATTCAAACCGTTGGACAAAATGATCCACATTGAGGTTCGGGTCCAGGAAGTCAGTATTGATGCTCGGCAAGGCGCCCACGGCCGGCGGAGGCTTGGTCGCATCATCCTGCTGTGCAAAGCCCATCGTCGATAACAGGGCTACTGAGAGTAGCGCCCAACCAAAAAACAGGTGAGTGGTTCTGCAAGTTGTTGTCTGTATGGAAATATAGTACGATACTCGCATTGCGTCGGCGCCTCGGCAAATAGGTGTTCGTGACACGATTAGCGTGCCAAGCCTTCGCACGTACGTGAGTGATCGGCGCGGACGCTGAATCGATTCTTATAGACTGTGTCACTAATTATGGCCCTAGACCTCTCATCCAGCAACGGCGGCGACGTGCCGATGCGCAGTCCCTTTTTGCTTGATCGGCGAACCAGCGGGTTGCTGATCGTCGATGTCCAACAGAAGCTGCTCCCCTTGATTGAGAACCATCAGCGGCTGGCTTGGAATATCGGGCGACTGATCCAAGGTGCTTCGATTCTGGGTGTCCCGATCGCGGGGACCGAGCAGTATCCGCAAGGAATTGGGCCGACGGTGCCGAAGCTCCGCGAATTGCTGCCTCGCCCGATAGCCCACAAATTGATGTTCAGTTGTCGCGAATGCACGGCTCTCACCCGCGATTTTCGCGACCAGGATAAAGAGCAAATCGTTGTGGCCGGAATTGAAACTCACGTTTGCATTCAGCAAACGGCGTTGGATTTTCTGGCGCAAGGTTTTCAGGTATTCATAGTGATTGACGGCGTTAGTTCCAGGCATGAACTCGATCACAACGTTGCTTTGCGACGGATGGAATCGGCAGGTGCGACGTTGACAACCGTTGAGTCTGTACTGTTTGAATGGTGTGAAACCTCCGCCTGCCCGGAGTTTAAAGAGATCAGTCGCCTGGTTCGAAATCAAACCAATTGAGCTCAGTTGGTGCCAGGCCGTCGGTGACAAAGTCATGACACCTGATTCGACCCGTAATCAGCCATATTGGCGGCCACCCCCTAGCCTTGGCGACAAATTAGCCGCTATTGTCTAACTGCCCCGAAATTAACGGACAGTGACTACAGAAAGGACCAATAGAAACGTGGAAGGCGAACAGTTCAGTACGGAAGAGTCACACGCGGTATTGGCTGCACGGCGCAAAAAACTCGAACGATTGGTTGATTTGGGCGTCGATCCGTGGGGCCAGCGCTTTGATGACCGCCAGTGGATCGGCGACATTCGCCGCCGTCACCGGGAAATCAAGCTGATGGCGACCAGCGGCGGGCAGATCGAACTGCCTGACGAGACCTCCTCTTCTGAGCCTGACCAGCCGGTTGACTTTCGCACCTGGCTGGCGGCACAGCCTCCTCATGAGATGGTAGGACCAACCGTGCGCGCGGCGGGACGCGTCGTGTTGCATCGCGACAAAGGGAAACTGCAATTCATTGACATCCAAGATTGGACCGGTCAAATCCAGCTCTTTGTCGGTCGCGATCAGGTAGGGGCGGAGAACTGGGAAATTGTGCAGTGTATTGACCTGGGAGACCTGGTCGGCGTGGACGGAACTCTGCGGCGAACCAAGACGGGTGAGTTGTCGATCTTTGCCAGCCGAGTGCACCTGCTCACCAAAACATTGGAACCCCCGCCTGCCAAGCATGTTGGGCTCACCGATCCCGAACTGCGACAGCGACGTCGGTATGTTGATCTGGCGTACAATGAGGGAGTCCGCGACCGGTTTCTGATGCGCTCGAAAATTGTGCAGTCGATCCGTCGCACGTTACATCAACACGAGTTTGTAGAAGTCGAAGGACCGACCTTGCACACCATTGCGGGAGGGGCCGCCGCCCGCCCTTTTTTGACCCACCACAACGCGTTGGATATGGAGTTATTTCTGAGAATCGCATTGGAGCTGCATCTCAAACGTTTGATGGTGGGTGGCATTGAAAGGGTTTACGAGCTGGGACGGGTGTACCGAAATGAAGGTATCAGCCCGCGCCACAATCCAGAGTTCACCATGTTAGAGGTCTATCAGGCCTATGGCGATTATCACAGCATGATGGACCTGACCGAAGCTATCATTGGCGATGCGTTGACAGCTATCGGCGCCGGCCATCAAGTGGCATGGGGCGGTCAAACTCTTGATTTTTCGCGACCATTTGCCCGCCGCACGTATCGCGAGTTGTTCCGCGAGCATACTGGAGTTGACCTTGATGCTTGGGATGCGGTACAAGCGTTGGCTGAACGTCTGGGCATCCCAGTCGCCGGGCGCCATCCTGATGTGGTGCGCAGCGATATTTTTGAGGCCCAAGTCGAAGACCGATTGATGGGTCCTGTATTTGTGACGGATTACCCTGCTAGCATTTGCCCGTTGACGAAACGCAAGGCCGGTCAACCCGAAATTGCCGAGCGGTTTGAGTTGTTTGTCCAGGGTATGGAGCTGGCCAACGCTTACACGGAGTTGAACGATCCTGACTTGCAGTCTCAGTTGTTCCAGACACAATTGGCAGGACTGTCGGAAGAAGACTCGATGGCCAGGATGGACCATGATTTTGTGTTTGCCCTCCGGAATGGAATGCCTCCAGCAGGTGGTTTAGGTGTGGGTATTGACCGCCTGGTGATGCTGCTGACGGGCTGCGCTTCGATTCGAGATGTAATCCTGTTTCCCTTGTTGCGACATGCTCATTAGTCATTCAGGAACCCGCTGAGACGGACCGAAAGTTTGAGCCAAAGGACTGGCAATGTACAAAATCCTGCTGTCATGGCGATATCTCCGCACGCGATTTATTGCCTTGGCGTCGATCATTAGTGTCACGCTGGGTGTCGCGACACTGATTGTTGTCAATAGCGTGATGTCCGGGTTCGTCAGCGAAATGCGGCATCGCTTGCACGACATTCTCTCCGACATTGAGTTTGATGCAGGGCTAGGCGAATTGTCCTGGCCGGAACACCATCAAGCTTGTATCCACGAAATCCTGGGAGACGAAATCGAAGCTTCCACGACAATCGTTCGCGTTCCGGCGTTGATGACGTTCGATTTTCGCGGGCGAACGATTACGCAACAGATTCTCTTGATTGGCATCGACGAATCAACTTACGGCCGAGTGTGCGAGATTCAACCCTATTTGAGCAACCAACACAAACAACAACTGTTGAACTTTTTCTTGGAAGTCGATGGTTACGACGACAAAATTGGCGATTGCGGATGGGGATACCGGCGAGAGAAAGAACTGTATCGGTTGGAGCACCTATCGAGTTGGGGGATCGAAGCCCAGACCAGGCAGCGTGAACAAGAATATGCCGAGATCGCCACGCGCCTGGCCAATCAGCCACTCGAATCGCTGACCCCACCAACCAATCGGCAGTTGACTGTCGATATCCCCTCGTTTGAACTGCCCGTTCGACCGCCAAACTTGGAAGAATTGGCAGCTTCCGGCGATCATCTGCCTGGTGCCTCCTTTGATTCCGCTACACTACAGCCCTTTGACTCCCGGTCGCAGTGGCGCCCTCAACCTTCCGCCGACGAATTATTCAGCCCACTCCGCGACCAGCATACCGGAATCATTCTGGGAAAAGCCATCGCCAATCGAAAGGTTGTCGATGCCGAATCGGATGAGGTACGCGAACTCTTTTTACTGCGCCCAGGGGATGATGTGCGAGTAACTTTGCCTACCGCTGGAGAAAACCCCTCTCCGATCGCCGAGAATTGCACCGTTGTGGATTTTTATCAGTCCAATATGCATGAGTATGATTCGACCTTCGCCTTCATGTCGTTGCGCCGGCTGCAACAACTACGGGGTATGATCGACCCCGTGACAGGCGAAGGCTCAGTCTCCGCCATTCAAATCCGGATGAAGCCAGGAGCGGATTTGGACCGCGCCCGCGATCGCCTGATTGCCGAATTGCAGCCGGAATATTGGGGTTTTGTCATTCAAACCTGGCAGGACTTGCAACGTCCATTGCTGAGTGCCGTCAACATGGAACTGACGATTCTAAACATCCTGCTGTTCTTGATTATCGCAGTTGCCGGATTTGGGATTCTGGCCACGTTTTTCATGATTGTGGTCGAAAAGACCAAAGACATCGGCATCCTCAAATCCTTGGGTGCGTCCAGTCGAGGCGTGATGTCTATTTTCTTGGGCTACGGCTTGGCATTGGGGGCAGTGGGGACAGGCGTAGGCATCGCCATCGGCTTGGTATTCGTGGCCCGCATTAACCAAATCGCCGAAGGGATCGGCTGGTTGACTGGCCGGCAGGTATTTGACCCGACGATTTACTACTTCTCGAAAATTCCCACTGTCGTTGACGTTCAGATGGTGTTGTTGGTGGGCTTGGGGGCCGTGGGTATTGCCGTGGCGGCCAGTGTGCTCCCCGCCCTCCGAGCTGCGAGAATGCATCCAGTAGAGGCACTTCGCTATGAATAGTTCAGGCGTCCGCTCTCATGTCGAGTCCGTCCCGGTCAACGTCACCGCGACAAACGTCCAGAACCGAGTCCCTCTGCGCGTTTCGGTTCCGATTGCGATGCGCGCTGTGAACATTCACAAAAGTTACCGGCGGCATGGAATCGAGGTTCCTGTGTTGCAGGGCGTTGACCTGCAGATTGTCGAAGGCCAATTCACGGCGATCGTTGGCCAGAGCGGGTCAGGAAAAAGCACATTGTTGCATCTGCTGGGCACGTTGGACCGCCCTGACAAGGGCGAAATCTGGTGCGACCACCAACGCATCGATAATCTGGCACCCAAACGGCGCGAGCGACTGAGAAATCAAACTTTTGGCATGATCTTTCAGTTCTATCATCTGTTGCCAGAACTCACGACGTTGGAAAACGTCTTGGTTCCGAAAATGATCGAATACTCAGCTTGGCAGTATTGGCGAAGCAAAAAGTCAATGGTCTTGCGGGCCAAAACATTGCTGGATCGAGTTGGTCTTTCGCATCGATTACACCACAAACCTAACCAACTTTCTGGCGGCGAGATGCAACGCGTTGCCATTGCTCGCGGTTTAATGTCCCAGCCCTCCATCTTGTTGGCTGACGAACCAACAGGAAATTTGGACCGCACTAATGGACAGCTGGTGTTGGAGAGCCTTTTCGCGCTGTGCCGGGATGAACGGTTGACAGTTGTCATGGTGACCCATGACGAATCCATTGCGAAACAGGCCGACTGCCGCGTCCAACTGTGCGATGGTCGCATCGTGCCTGGATAGACCCGCGACCAAGTCAAATTTGTCGCACGTTTTACAACGGGTTTACCACTTCCTTCCTCTCTGTGCCCATTTACAAGGGCCGTCTAATTGCAATAAAATGGGTGTCTGATGCGCCTTTCTTGCCGTAACAGATTCTCGACTGGAAGGGCGCCCTGGACGGCGCGGGGGAATACCTCCCCTTTTGGCTGGGAATACACTGAGACGGGAAGGTCCCGCTGGCGCCACGAGTCAAGAAAGGTGAAATGCATTGACGTCGGAGAATGATATGCCCATGGTAATTGATGAAGCCCCTGCCGGTGATGTCGATCACCTTTCCGAGTTTGGACTGTGCGACGACTTTGGCCCCGAAAAGGTGGTGTATATCTATGAACCTCGCTGTGGTTTGCGAGGTATTGTCGTCATCGATAACACGGCCGTTGGACCGGCCATCGGCGGCATTCGGATGACCCCCACGGTGTACACGCGCGAGGTCTGGAGATTGGCGCGGGCGATGACCTGGAAGAATGCACTGG
>DAOLCX010000079.1:0-7881 GCA_035327685.1 Pirellulaceae bacterium
GCTCCCCAATGCACTTTCCATCCGCTGACCCAAGCTGCCTGTCGCAAAAGCGCCCAGATTCCTACGCCGATCATCACTCCACCGGCCAGATAACTGGCCGTTCGCTGCCAACCGTACAGCGCACCGCCAAAATCAACGATCATGCCTAGCCCGCCGCACACCAGTCCGAGCAGAGTATAAGTCGCCAACCGCCCAGCATGATATCCAGCCACGGCAGCCCACCTGTGGCGCGCCGGAGAGTCCGTGCCAGGGCCGGACGGACGACCATGCGTCCCCGCCAACAGCGCAAATGGGCCGCACATGCCTACGCAGTGCAGGCTGCCCAACAAACTCACGACAAACACAGTGGTCAACAAGCCGATCATCGACTATCTCGGATTCCCATCCACGCGCAACGAACGTTCGTCAACAAAACTCTCGCCATCCTTCCGCGCCGAAATCTCCAATCGCCACCAACCACCGCGCCGCATCGGCATGCGCGCGACGTACATGCCATCGGCGTCTTCAAGAAATGACGCGGATAATCTGGTCGCAGCGGTGGCATGATGAAACATGGTGACTTGCACGTCCGCACCACAAATGGGTTGCCCGTTGCGATCCACGAAGGTAATCCGAATCTCTCGCTCCCACAGGGCGTTCAATTCGCCGGTGAAAACCTGGCAGTCCCAGCCCAATGCGGCACTGTCCCGCATGGTTTGTCGATACTCATCCCAATGCAACGACCGCCAGTCGTATTCCGGCACGACCGCATAGGACGGGTCGCGATGGGTCAGAACCACGGCTACCAGCCAAATTGAGATTTGGCCGGCAAAAATCAGGCAGATACCTCCCAGCCAAAACAGCTTGGCGCGCGCCTCGGTCCGCGCCAGTTGATCTGGAGCGCGAACGGATGTGTCGTGAGCGTTCATTGTCGGGGTCCTATCAGTCGAAACTCCAAGTCACGGTAAACTGAATCGTCCACAGAAATCCGCAAGACGATATCCAAGATGCCATCGTGAAAAGCCTGACGATCAGCCAGGAATTCGACATGGAACACTTGCTTTTCCTGGGCTTCCAGGCTCAGGTCAGCTTCGACCAGTTGGACCGTTACGTCTGGCTGGTTTGGGGTTTCAAGCCTCAATGTCAATGCATGTTCCGTGCGGTTGGTCAGATTGAGTTGCGCAAGATTGCGCACGGTCAGTCCGGCATTTGCTAGTGTAAATGGCGCGCCGCGTTCGCGTATAACAACCGCGTCAAAAGGCTTTTTGGTGATCAAGAGGTAGGCCAAAGTGGCTGCCAGGCCAGCCAAAAGAGTCATGTAGATAAACAACCGAGGACGGAGCAGGCTAACTCGCTCGCCGCTGTCGCGGCGTTGATTGCTGTAGCGAATCAAATTGGGTGGCCTCGAAAGTTTGTTCATCACGGCATTGCAGGCATCGATACACTGAGTGCAATTGATGCACTCCATCTGCAGGCCCTTGCGAATATCGATCCCCGTCGGGCAGGTGACCACACACAGCCCGCAATCGACGCAGTCGCCCCTGGTCGGAGCAACTTCTGTCGATGTCTCAACGTTCGGTTGTGTCTGTGAAACGATCGGCAAGGCCTGGAGAGTGCGCTTCTGTACTTTTCCGCGCGGTTCGCCGCGTTGGGCGTCATAGCTCACAATCAGCGACGACGGGTCCAACAACACGGACTGAAACCGCCCGTAGGGACACATCAGGATGCACACCTGTTCGCGGAAATAGCAGAAATCCACCAACATGGCGCCGGTGACAAAAGCCACAATCAAGAATGGAACGGGGTGTTGAAAAGGGGATTGGTGCACCCATTGCCACAGGCGTTCGGTTCCGACAAAGTAGGCCAAGAAGGTGTTGGCCAGGTAAAAGCTGGCCACCAAATAAACGGGGTACTTCAGCCAGGCAATGAAGGCTGGCCGCTGCTTCTTCGCGGGTCCTCCGCGTCCTGTGGTGCCGTCAAACAGCCTTTCAATCGGCCGGAACAGGAACTCCATATAAACGGTTTGTGGACACGCCCATCCACACCACACGCGGCCAAACATCGCGGTCGCCAGAAAAATCGTCAGCAGTACACCAACAAGCAGAATGGCCAACAGCAGCATATCATTCGGCAAAAACGTGTATCCGAAAATGATAAAACGCCGCGCGGGGACATCCAACAGCAGCAACGGCTTGCCGCCCACCTTCAAGAATGGAATGGCCGTAAACAACAAGATGAGCAGGTACGCCAACACGCGGCGGCGCGATAACCAAGAACCGGTACTGAGGCGCGGTTTGAGCCAACGGCGGGAACCATCGCGTTCCAACGTGGGCAGCACATGTTCTTCGGGTTGCAGCAGCGACTCGTTCATCTTGCAGAAGTCACCCAGTTCGCGCACCGTCTAATTCGATCAGGTGCGGTTACCACGGCGGAATTTCTTTCCCTTCCTGAGGTCGGGGGCTCGGCAGATCTTGGCCGCGCAACGAAGCCACATAAGCCGCCACGAGCACGAAATCGTTGACATGGGACAATCGGTTGCGGAACGACGGCATCGCGCCATTGGCGGCACCGTTTTCAATGACACGAACGAGATCTTCAATCTTGTTGACATTTTTCCAGTAATCGTCGGTCAAATTGGGACCGACGTTTCCTTGACCTTGCGCGCCGTGACATGATGCACAATGCTGTTGGAACAGGGCCTGAGCATAAACCATCCATTTCGATTCGTCTTTGTATGCCATCAGTACTTCTCGCGTGGGCGCCAATGTGCCGATTTCGCCGAAGCGGCGGGCAATGATCTGCGCGGCGTAGCGATCATGTTCATCCTGAATCGTGCGGCCCTCGGTTCCCAAGTGAAAATATATCCAGTAGAAAATCGAAAACACAAAGGTCATCGCAAACAAGAAACTCCACCAGCCGGGAAGCGGGTTGTCGTATTCCTGAATGCCGTCGTAGGCATGATCGCTGAGCAGCGGTGCAGAATCATGATTCATGGTCGGTCTCCTGGTCCGCAATGGCTTCCGATAACACGATGTCTCCGTAGCGTTGGAATTGTCGGCGATCGCCCAAAAAAACGCGGAGCACAATCGCCACAAAAACAATCAGAAAGATTAGCAGTGCGATTTCGCCAAACAGTGAATAGTCCAATGAATGCAGCAATTCCTTGATCACGGTCGGCCTCCCACATCAGACGGATCGGTTTCTCTTCCCGCGCTGTCGTCGGGTGTAATCGTTTCACCAGCCGGTGGCGCGGGGGGCGTATCCGTGGCATACAGATCGATCCCCAGCCGCTGCATGTAAGCGATCAACGCGATCACCCGAGCGTTCTCCAAATCGAGGTAGCCCGAGTCGTAACCCGGAGCGGGTACGCGAGATGGCCCATTTTGTTCGACGATTTGCTGGACAATTCGCCGCGCTTGTTCGCGCGCCAATTCCACCGCGTTCTCCAGCTCATCAGGCGAATACGGTGCTCCCAATGCTGCCGCAGCTTTCACTTTGGCTGGAATGTCGCTGTAGATGATGCGAGTTTGCTCCAAGTGAGAGTAAATGGGCATCACTGATCCTTCACTGAATCGTTGTGGATCGCGGAAATGCTCCAGGTGCCAGAGGGGCGATTGTTTGGGGCCTTCGCGCGCCAAATCCGGGCCAATACGGCGGGAACCCCACTGAAATGGGCGATCGTAAATGAACTCGCCCGGCTTGGAATACTCGCCGTAACGATCGGTTTCGGCAAACAAAGGTCGAATCATCTGGGAATGACAGTTGTAACACCCTTCGCTGACGTAAATGTCTCGGCCATACAACTCGAGCGGCGTATAAGGCTTGACCGTACTGATGGTCGGAATATTCGAGCGAATCAAAAACGTAGGAATGATCTCGAACAAGGACGCCACGACAACAGCGATGATCACCCACACAGTAAAACGAAGTGGCAAACGTTCCCAGCGTCGGTGCCAGGCCGCTTGGGCCCACACATCCAGTTTCTTCGCCACATCGGCAACGCCATCGATGCGTGGAGCCGGGGTGGGTTCGTCAGCATACCCGCGCGTCAAACGCGGGGCGCGGAGGACGGGAACTTCATATTGAGCTGGGCGCGTGCGCCAGGTCATCAAGTAGTTGTAAGCCATCAAAAAGGCACCCACGATATACAGAGTGCCGCCCAAAACTCTCAACCACCACATCGGCGCGACAAAGGTAATCGCCTCCATGAACTGATACACCAGCTTGCCTTCCTGGTCGAAAGCGCGCCACATCAGGCCTTGAGCCAAACCGGCCACATAAATCGGGAAGATGTAAAGCAGGATTCCGATAGTCGCGATCCAAAAGTGCCACTCCGCTAACTTGGTACTCCACAACTTGGTTTGAAAAATGCGAGGCAATAGCCAATACAACATGCCAAAGGTCATGAAGCCGTTCCATCCCAAGGCACCGGCGTGGACATGGGCAATCGTCCAATCCGTAAAGTGGGTTAAGGCGTTGACGCTTTTGATCGACAACATTGGGCCTTCAAACGTGGACCATCCGTAAAAGGTAATCCCAACCACAAAGAACTTGAGAATCGGATCGGTTGCCACTTTGTGCCAGACGCCCCGCAGGGTCAGCAATCCGTTGATCATCCCTCCCCAAGAAGGCATCCACAACATCAACGAAAACAACATCCCCAGCGACGTGGCCCAAGCCGGCGTCGGCGAATAATGCAAATGGTGAGGGCCGGCCCAGATGTAAATGAACACCAGCGACCAGAAGTGCACGATACTCAACTTGTACGAGAATACCGGCCGCTCAGCGGCTTTCGGCAAAAAATAATACATCAAACCCAGAAACGGAGTCGTCAAGAAAAAGGCCACTGCATTGTGACCGTACCACCACTGCATAAACGCGTCCTGGACACCGGCGTAGATCGAATAACTTTTGAACCAGCCAACGGGGATCACCAGATTGTTAAAGACATGCAACACGGCCACGGTCACAATCGTCGCAATATAGAACCACAACGCGACATACATGTGGCGTTCGCGGCGATTGGCCAAGGTCATAAAGAAGTTGACCCCAAAGAACCCGACCCACACCACAGCAATCGCGATGTCGATCGGCCATTCGAGCTCCGCGTATTCCTTGCTTTGCGTGATTCCCAGAGGCAATGTCACCGCGGCGGCTACGATAATGGCTTGCCACCCCCAAAAATGGAGGCGGCTGAGCCAGTCGCTCCACATTCGCGCTTTACACAATCGTTGGGTCGAATAATAGACCGCTGCAAATATCGCGTTTCCTCCGAACGCAAAAATCGCGGCGTTCGTATGTAATGGTCGCAAGCGGCCGAAACTGAAATAGGGAATGCCCAAACTGGCCGACGGGACCACCAGGAGCAAGGCAACCAGCAAGCCGACGATAAACGCAACGATTCCCCACACTAAAACAGCCAGTGAGAACATGCGCACGATCTGATCGTCATACGAAAACGTCTCGTAATGGGCGGACGATTCGGACAGTTCCGATTCAAGACTCCCTTCCTGCGCATCGCGTTCTGCCGTCATGGAAGCGTTCTCCAGTGTCAACTTCAGTCAAGGGTTTTCCAAGGCCGTGGCCAATCCAGGCATTCCTCGCGGTGAGGATATAAACGGGCTCGATTTGGCAAACTGAATGCCAATCGTTCAACCGTGACACTTTGTGGTCAAAAGGGTCCAAGAAGACGTAAAGGGATTAGAAAAATACTCTCAGTGTGCCCAAGAGCGCGCAAATTCTTGCGCAGATTCGCACACTGGTGGCGAAGTCAAACCCAGTTTGAAAAGACAAATTGAGCGCGCTGGCCCGCTCGAATTGTGGGGAAACGCTGGGCTTCACTTCCCGCGAGTTTAGTGGATTTGACGGGTCCTACTGGCCTTGGAATTGCTGATTCTAAAGAAAAACAAGGGTGATTGACGCTTGGACGACCACGCCTATGTTCGCGGCCATGCTAAATGGAGACTCGATCGAGACCATCACGAAGCGGAAATCCTTTTCCGTGATTCCAGATACGATGCCGTTGATTGGTACCCCCTTGTTGCCCAGCGCTTGGATTTGTCCGAGCGATGTCCGCGAGCCTAAAGGGCAGCAGTTCATTTGGATCTGGCGACATTAAAGTAATAGAGGTCCAGTACAGGATCGGCGTTGGGCTGGCGTCCCAATTGTTGTCGGTATTCACCGACTGTCAGCGTTTGTTCGGCTTCGAGACCGCAGGACGCCAAGAACTCATTAGGACTGTGCAACCCAAAGATAAACGACTCACCTAAGTCGTCCATCTTTTTCAAGAACGCCGCGACTTCGGGAATGTCCGTGCGGCCTTCGACCACCGAGGTATCGACGAAGTCCCACCAGATCAGGCTGTCCGGATGGTTGGACAAACGGCGCATCGCGGTCAACATCTTGCGATTGATGTCATCATCGAAATACATCGAGCAACCTTCATAAACCCACACGGTTGGCAAGTCGGGGTTAATGCGTTGGGACGTCCGCAACAGGGTCTCGATATCGTCGTGAATAAAGTCGGCTGCGATCATCGCGCGATGGACTTCATGTCGGTCCGGCAACTGCGCGATCACCCGTTCGCGCTCCTCCAACATGGGAGGCAAATCAACTTCGATGAAGTCGACAGGTCCGATATCCGATTTCAACCGGAATTGCCGCATGTCCAAACCGGCGCCCAGCAACACAACTTGTCGCAAGCTGGGGACGGACCGAATGACTTCATCGACATGTTGGGTGCGGGCCATTACCATTTCAGTCAATTGCGGGAGCGCAGCTTTGAGTTTTGACGCTAACAGTTCTCCTTGCGGTCCAGCGGCCAGAGTCGAGTAGGGACAGTCAATTCGATAGTGCTTGCCTTGAACATGAAATCCAGCAGACGCCCGGACGCCGGCGATCATCCGGGCAGAGGCTTTGATTTTCTGATTAAAAAGGACTGACGGATGATGGCTGGCCTCGAGCAGTTGGATCGTGGGCTGCGAAAAATACGACATTTCGGCTTCAGCAATCTTTTGCCCATTCGATTCAAACTCAACGGGAAGCGTGACGAAAATACGTTTGCCTTGCGCCGCCCGCTTGACGATCATTTCGCGTTGTTGATCCGGAATGCGACAACGCCCAATGAGGTGACCTGTGCTAGGCGTCAAGTATTTGATGTTCATCGACACCAACCACAACGAGGCGGCATCTTCCGGGCGGCAGGGATGCACACCCGTCATCGGAATACCGGTGAGCAACGTGATCAAAGCCAGGCCGCCGGTATAATCGGCGGAGAGCGAGATCAACGCCGCTTGATGTGTACCGTGTTGATTCGTCGTGGACTGATTAAGCGGAAGCAGAGTTTGGCAGGCCCCGTATTCCACATCGGTTACCCGCCAATCACAGGCTTTCAGGACGGGAACGGCCTTCTGCAAAAGTTCTGTCATCAGGTGAGGATTGACCCGTGAAGCGTAATCTTCTTCCCACGAAACACCATCCAGCTTCGGAAGTTTAACAATCACGTCTTGTTCGTCCTCGTGTTAAGAGCCTGGTGACTTCTCGTTTCGACATCATGTACTAGCTCCCGCACCATTTAGTATAATTATTCCCGATGCAGGGTGTATGTCAAAATCGAATTTTGCAATATTCATCGCGCCATTCTTCCCAATTGATGCAGATGGCAGGCAGACCGGTGAGATTGCGGATTGCGTGCGAGATTAACGGTTTCGACAGCGCATCAATCTACGTTGAGTCAACTCAATAAAACAATTAGACTGGTGCCTACTCGCGAGCAGGGAGAAGTCGTCATTATTCAGACCAAGGAAACACCAAAAACAGGTAAACGTGTGGGTCAGCGGACCGGGCTGACTCAATGCGATGCTGCTTGGGTGTGGGCAGGGTTGGGTGCGGCAGTGTATTGGT
>DAOLCX010000080.1:0-7880 GCA_035327685.1 Pirellulaceae bacterium
GGGTGCGATAACGGAATTCGAGCCGTTGTATCCGGCGTTACCTGCGGCGAAGACCAGCCACTTGCCCGAATCGACGATGGCCTGCATGGCCCGGACGGTCCGTTGGCCGACGGTCCGGCCGCCGCCCCAACTGCACGTGACGATGTCACCTTGGAGCGACGCCGCCCACTCCAAGCCGGCATCGGTGTTGGCGCCACGGCCGTCGTCGCCGAGGACCTTGCCCACAGCGATCGACGATTCGGGAGCCACGCCGATGCCGTTGCGTCCGCTGTGTGTGCCGATGGTGTGAACGCCGTGGCCTTGGCGGTCCATGATGTCGGTCGACTGCGCGCTGGTGAAGTTGTGGCCGTCAATGGGCGCCGGCAAATCGGGATGAGCCCGCCAGCCGGTGTCGAGATTGATGATGGTGATTCCTCGTCCGGTGATGCCAGCCTGCCAGATCGGATGCCACACATCTGGCGGGAGTGACCAGGGGATGGCGCTCTGAGCGATGACGTCGTCGTGGACTACCGTGTCTGGCGGGATGCCGATGGTTTGCAGTTCGTCGGTCATGGGAGGCTGCTTGATAAAAGTTGGAGGCGGAGTGAATGAGGCTGGATAAATCGCAACTGTTAGGCCCAACCGCCGCAGTGCCAGACGTAGTCGAGCGTGTGATTCATCCAGCTGAACAGGTCGATCAGCAGCAGGATGAATTTGATAATTTCCTCCTGGTTCTCGATGATGTACTTAATCCATTTGAGAAACGGCCCGTCGGGCGTGCCGTCGTCCTGTGCGGCGATCGCGTCGAACGCTCCGGCGTGCATCCAGGCCAGATACTCGCAGATGCCGTCGTCTCGTGCGGCGGCGCGGAGTGCTCGAATCTTGCGACGATCTGGCCGCAGGAGTCGCCCCTCCTCTTTCTCGGCCAATTGATTGAGGGCAATGCGGAAGGCCAAAACCCTCTCGCGGTCGGGAGCGAGCCGCTGCGCCGCGCCGGCATCGACGGCCTGGCCGTCTTGTGCGACTCCGATATTGGGCAGGTTACAGAACGCAATCAGCATCGCCGCGGCAGCGGCAACAGCAAGACGAATGGGCAACATGGTTCCTCCAGTGGTTAAGGTGATTCGACTCGACTAAGTTGGACGGCGATGCCCGCCCCAAAGATGCGATGGGATTCGAGCAGTTCGCGGTCGTAAAGTGGTTCGTGGGTGAAGCCAACAACGGTGGCCACTCCACCGACCACATCGAATTCCACGGTCATCAGGTTGTCGCCAACCGACTCGGCCAGGGCGAGCAGCTCGTCGCACAGGACATCTTCATCGTCTGACGGCTTGAGCCGTTCGACCACCGCCACCGCCAGTTCGTACTCGGCCTGAGCGTCGCCGCCGCGTGTGAGTAGTTCGACCTCGCGATTGCTCGGCCATACACGGATTTCTCGTGCGCTGATCTTGCGCAGGTCGAAGCTGGGGGCCAGCACGCTGCGGACCGGCACCACGAACGCCTCGCCGATCCACTTCGCGACGGCGTCGGTCAGTTGTTTCGATTTCGATTTGCGCGGGGGGCTGATCATGAGGACGGAATTTCTCGGGTGTGGATTCGCATTCTGTTGCGGCTGGGCCCGCTCCATCGCCAACATGGTTCGCTGCCGAGGTGTTGTACCTCGAATCGGCGAACTATGCCGTTGATTACCTGTTCGATTCGATGCCCCGGTTCAGGCTCAAACGCCTGGTCGTTGATCGACAATCGAGCCGGATTGACCAACCAGTCGGTCACTTCAGCTCGGACTGTCGCGCCGCCGGCGTCTTCGATCTCGTAAATGGATCGACCCATGATGGCGTCAGCAATCTCGATGGAGGTCGATCCCGCGTGATACATGATCGCTTCGCCCGCGTAGGTCGCGAGTTGATTCTGTAGCCAAGCGAGTCCAGATTTGATCATCGAGCTATGAGCTCCAAAAATCGCCCCGCGCTTTCGCGCGAGGCGGATGAGTCAGGTGATTACGATGCCACGGTGAACTTCAAAAAGCACCACTTGGCGCCGGTCGAGAATACGAGGTAGGCGTTTGTGTCGCCGTCGGCGTCTTTGACCACGCCGATAAATCCACTGCCGGCCGCCGCGGCGGTGCCGAAGGCGGCAATCAATTCGGCCTCGGTGGGCGCGGTATCATGGACGTTGTCCGTGGACATCTTCGTCCTGATGCCTGCGTCCGTGGCCTGCACTTTCGTCTTGGCGACGATCGCGCCAGTGGCCGTCGGTTGCAGCGTGAGCGTGCCAGTGCCTTTGGCGTCGACCCCCAATGCCTCGTTCGTGCCGCCGATAGCCTTGATGTCTACTCCATCGCCGGATGCTTTCCCGATGACTTCGACGCCGCTGGCCTGGTTGGCCGTATTGGCGTTGATTTTCAGCGCCGGCGCCGTCGCGCCTTGGCGACCGACTGCGAGCGCTGACGCGCTGGTACTGGTCACGGTCGTCGTACCGGCGACGGTCAGGTTGCCGCTGACGCTCCCTTCGACCGGCATGTCGGTCATCGAGCGGAGGTAAAGCAGCGCGTGTGTGGCGCCGACTCCCGCGTCGCCGATGAAATAGCCAGCGAACGGTCCTAGTGACGGATCGCTCGAAAATGCCCCGCTGAGTGCGGTGCCATCGACCGGATTGCCGTTGTCGTCCCAATAAGCTGGATCGCCGTCGGAGATGTTACTGCCGTCTTTTTCGACCACATAAACGCCTTCGGTGCTGAGCGCACCAAGTGCGTCGGCTGCGATGTCAAGGTGTGCGATCGTGACGAGCTGGCCGCCGATGACGACCACGCTGCCAGCGGCCACGGGCGAACCGGGCCGATAGTCGATGGATTTCCCAACGTGTTTGAATTGTGCCTTCATGTTTTGAGTCTCGATTGAAAAAGTGAGTTGAATGTTTGGGGCTGATCACGAAAGGGAGGTTGCCTAGGCGGCGCCTTTGGATTTCACGCCGGCGAGGTACTCAGCCAAGTCGACGCCGAAATCGTGGTAACCGCGGAACTGGACGCCGAGCGTGTTGAAGTCCGCGTCAGCCGTTTCGACCGTTGGAACTTGCACGCCGTTCAAGAACGAAACGGACACGGGGGCCATGTCCAACGGATTGCGGAACAAATACCAGGCGGTGGCCGAGTAGCCGCTGAACTCCGGATCGCTCAACCAATCGACCACGATCGGCCGATACTTATTCGCGTGGATGTTCGCGTTCGGCACGCTGTCCTTCGTTGACGCGCCGCCGGTGTTCACGTTCGACGACACGTAAAGTCGGTCGGCGGTGAATTCCAGCTCCGGCGGGACGAGCAACCGATCGGGCCGGCCGCCAACGCGGTTGCCAACCTTCTTGGCGCCGTCCGCGGCGGGCGATTTCAATTTGCGAAATGCCGTGACGCCTTGCTCGAGGCCAATGCCGTCGAGCAGTAGGTTCGTCGTCGCGCCGACAATGTAGTTGCCTCGACCGGCCGTGAAGAACGACGAGTTGTTGAGGAACTTGGCCCAGAATAGGTTGTTGAACTTCTTCTTGGCGCCGCGTCCGAGACGTTGGCGCAAGTCGTCGAACGCGCCCATGTCGTCGTTAATGATGTCCGTCCGCGTCAGGGCAAACATCTTGGCGTAGGTGTCGGCCTTGCGAGTGTAGGACTCTTCGCCGGTCGAGCCGTGCTTGATTTCTCCCATCGGACCAACTTCCTCATACTCGAAATTGTCGAGCATTCGGTAGCTGGTCACCGTCTTGAAATCGGTCACGGTTTTGACCACGGCGATCTCTCGCCACTCCTCATTCTCCTCCATGTACCCCGCCAACAGTTCCTTGTTGGCGACGTTCGAGAGGATTCCTGGCAGCGACATCGAACTGGCTGCTACGATTCCGATCGGCGGCAACGCACACCGTAGAATCTCGCGGAGGTTGCCCTGATGAATTTGTTCGCCAGGTCGCGCGATGTAGCCGTTCATCACGGCGGCTTGGACTAACAGTTGTTGCAATCCAAATCCGCGGTAGTGGCGGTCGGCGGCTTCGAGCGTTTCAGGCTTGAACACCTTCTGGAGCGTGGGTAGACCGGCGGTCATGCACAACGCCGCTTCGATGACCAGGCCGTCGGTCGGCAAGTCCGGCGCGACGTGAATCGCTGGGCCTCGCGGCCGCGTGGCACGCATGGCGTGTAATTCGGTCCGATCCCGGTCCCAGCCTTCACGGATTGCGTGGGCTTCCAGACTGATTTCGGTTTCGGCGCCGTTCGCCGTGATCTTAATTTTCGGGCTGTTGTAGCTCGCGCAGATTGAGCGAATGGCTTCAACGCGAGACGACTCGTCCGCTGCGATCGTGCGAATCTGTTGTTGCAGCGCCGATGCGTCGATCGTTGTCGGAACCGGCGGGGGATTTGCAGGCGGATCAGCCTGAGGATTTGTCGGCGGCGGATTAGTCGCTTTGATAGCGACGTCGTAGGCCGCCCGCAAAAGCGGGAGTTGGGTTTCGGTTAGGGTTTTTTCATCCCAGCCGTTGGCTTGTAGCCATTGAGAAAAGGTCATGGAAGGCTCCGTAATGATGGAGGGACTGGTGGCCGCGATTGAGGCGGAGGAGTTATCATCCGCTCCGAGCGCGGCGAAACTGATTTCTCGGAGGGACGTTTTTCGCGCGACATACAACGGGCCGTCAAGATTGCGGCCGTTGACTTTGACTTTGTTCCCGGCGGGAACAAATTCCATTTGAATGGGTTGGGCGCCAATGCTGGCTTGCCAAGGGAAACCGTTGTCAGCGGTGGCGATGACTCGCTCCACATCTTCACCGACTCCTGATAAGAGCCCGCTGACGCGAATGCGTTGCGACGAGACCTCGATCTTGTCACTATGACCAAGAATTCGATTGGTGTCGTGTGCCAAGAGGATCGGGCGGGCCTGGCTGTTGACTTGCACGCCCTGCAAATCGACGACCACCGGCCAGTAGTATCCGCTGAGCTGCATGACTCCGCCGGTATATGCGGTCATGCTGAATCGTCGGACGGCTGGCTTTCCTTCGGCCGGTGACTCCGCAGCTTGTAGTTCGATCTTAGCCGCCTCCGCAATGTAAAATTGCGCCGGCGTCTGATCGTTCGCCAGTATCATCAACGGCTTACGCCGCGCGGGCGACGTCTTGTTCGCGTTCGTTTTCTTCATCGGTGGGCTGTAATTCTGAAGCGTTTGAGCCAGTCGAAGTCGGCAGGCCGAGTTCTTTCATTAGGGCGATTTCCTTTGCGCGCTGGCGGAGTTTATCCTCCCAATTGAATCCGAGAGCGGCCCATTCGTCGGCCAATGTCGCGGTGTGATTGTTTAGCCGCGTATCGGACGCATTGGCCATCTTAGTCGGGTCTGCATGTCCGCGCGATCGCCAGAGATAAGACACGGTGTCGGACCAATCTCCGTATGGCTGCGGGGTCAGCAGTCCAGGAACCAAGGCCGCTTCCTCAAGCCAGGCGTACCAAACGCGGGTTAGCACGACCAACTCCGCGTCATCTTGATCGACATCGATGGCACTAAAGTAGGTCTGATGATCGAGTTGGCCGCTCGAGTAGTTATAGGACGCCGAGTTGCAAGCCGCGATATTGAACGGCATGCTTACGCATCTTGAAATTTCGTTGAGCAATTCTCGCTTGAACTCGGCGTATGTTGAGGCGGGCTGTTCGGCTTTGAACTGCCCAAGTTTCCAACCTGCGGGGACGGTCGTCATCATCCGCTGTTCGATCTCAATCGGCAGAAACGGATCGACGTCGTCAGCTTCTCCGGCGGCAGGGGCGTCGGTGTAAAGCACCGCTGCGTGATCCGCCGCGGTTTCTGCCGCGGCGATCACGGCCAGCGTGTAGCGGCGTAGCTGCGCGAACAGAGGCAGTGCCGGCATGATTTCTGGAATGCCGCGAACTTGACCTGCACGATCCGAATTGAACCAGTGAATGACCGAGCTGGCGGGGACGTATTTTGGCTCTTGAGTCGTCATCATGCCGCTGCCTGGATGTTCCGGCAGGATGGCATAGCTGATCGGGTTGCCATCGGCGTCGAAGGTGATGCCGACGGCGTTGTTCGGATCGTTTTTGCGCGGATTGGTGACTTGGTCGGCTTCGACGAGCTTAATGTCGAGTTTGATCGGCGACCGGAGTTTGCTGTTCGTCGTCAAAATGGCGAAGGCTTCGCCGTCGACGGCTTTTGCGCGTCGCATCGTGCGGAGCTTCGCAGCCAGACTGATTTCCTTAGCCCACTTTTCGAAGGCCATTTTGATGCGAACATTCGCGATAGGATCACCTGTCTCTATCTGGATGGTCGGCCCGTAACCGATCACATCATTGGCCAATGTGTCAACGATCCCTTTCGCATAAGAGTTGTTCGCCACTTCGTAGCGTGCGCGATTGCGAAGTAGACGGCGGACGCCCGCGCTATTTGCCGCTGCGGCGCTGAGCGCGTCGGCCATCGCCCAGTGGCGGCGGTTGTCCTCGGTCGTCTGGGCGGCGTCATACCTCGCGCGGACCGGCACCCGGACCGGCACGGCGAAGGATTTCGTGCGATGTCGCGTCGGGTAGGAAAATAGGCGGGAGATCAGCTTCAACATCGCTATTTCACGCGGTGGGACCGGGTGGCGTGAGCTTGGAGTATCGTAACCCTCGGAATTTCCCCGAGACGCCTTGCTTGGCGGCCAGATGTTGATCGGCCTTGATCACATCGTCAACACCTTGAGCCTCGACCCGTGTCCCGTCTGTTGAGACCGACTTCGGGCCTTTGGCTACGCTTTCTAGCGTTTCATCGAGTTCTGCCATTGGTTGGAGAAAATCCAAAACTGCGGTAAGTTCGCGAGCAGTCTATCGATTAGACGCGCGAATGGAAGGCTTCCGCTCGCCAGTCATCGTGGAATTTGTGAAATGGTGCTATATGTAGCAATCAGAGAGTTCGCTGACGTCGAAATTACGGGCCATCGGCTCCATCTTTTTTCCGGACGAATTGACTCCACGCCGGGTCGCCTGTCAATGTTTCAAGCGACACGTATTTCGCTCCGCAGTGTCGACACACCCGTCGGCGGCGAACGGCACCGTCTTTGATTGGTTCGGTGTGCGTGACGAAGAAATGCCTACATCCGCAACGCCGGCAGACGAGGCCGACTGGCTCAGCTGATTTCGTACCGTCCTTCATGCTCTCCTCCGTGTTGGCAAATCGGCTGCCGTGATTCGTCGGCGGGCGCGCGCTGGTCGATGCGCGTCGTCAATCGATTTCAATTTGGCTCCGCTGATTGACGCGGCGACGGCTGAGCCGACAAGGCCGTCAAGCCAGTGATTGTCGCGGCCTGGATAAGCATCCCAGACGGTAACCGTCCGCCCGTGGGCTTTCGATTCGAGCTGCGTGGGATACTCGGCTGTCAAGTGCTCGGCCAGCAGATGATGCGATTGCGGGTCTGTGCCGTAGAGCGTCATCGCGCCATGCTCGCCTGGCGACACGCCGAAACGGTCGAAGATAAATGACTTCCACCAGTTCGTGTCGTACAGCACATGGCGACTCGCTCGTTTGACCGCTCGCGTCACCATCCAGTTGAGTCCGATTTGATCGCCCGGCTTCTTCTCGTAGGCCGTGATTGGCTTTTGCTGAGGGCCGATGGCGCGGCCGTAGCTTGGTAAGCACGCGGCGGAGAACTCGGCTTCGCGGCAGACCTGGTAGACCAGGTGGTTTTTGTATCCGGCATCCACCAGCGCCCGACCAATGCGAAGGCTGACTCCGTCTTCTCGATGCCAAGCGGTATTAAGCAGTCGGCTGAGCAGATCGCGGAGGCCGGCCAGCAGCGCGCCGTCAATATTGGCACCCGCGTGCTTGTCTCGGAGGCGCTGGGTCAGGTCGCCCAGGTGGAAGTAGTGTCGCCGCTGATCGGGTTCGGTTCCGTAATCGATA
>DAOLCX010000081.1:0-7821 GCA_035327685.1 Pirellulaceae bacterium
ACACCCCCGCCGATTCCGTTGACCGAATTTGGATTGAAAGCAGTGGTCAGGTTATTCGAGCGGTTCAAACCATCCCACAGGTAGGAGAATCCTGCCGATCCTCGCAAGCCTACATCACGAGTGATGTAGTACACAAGTTCCAGCCTTAGATCGACGGCAGGAACAAACGACGAGTCCGATTGATTGAACTCGTTGATGCCAATCGCCGTGGGAGACACTATCAAATCGGTAGCAAAATATCGCTGTTGGTTGTACATGGCCGAGACGCCGCCATCCAGGCCGTAGCGGAACCGTCCGGTTCGCAAGTTATAACGGCTACCGACTTGAGGCCCGATGGCGCTGTTGGTCGCCGATTGTTTGAATCTATTGTTGAGGTCATCGTCGCCGATCGTGATTAGCGTATCCTCGAGAGTCTTGTCCGACATGCTCATATAACGCAGGCCGATGTAAGGTTCCAAATAACCGCCGTTGGAAGTGGATTGACGGAAAATGCGGTTGATGGCGACGTTGCTTAGGTTGGTTCGGACCAACATGGGATTGCCGACAAGCTCGTCCCGCCCAAAGGCGAAGAATCCACCTTCAGTCTTGTTATAGACGAGTTGCCAGCCGTCGTTGTTTTCTGTGACCCAACCGATTTCGAAACGGTTGCCCCACATAAAGTCGTTGCCGACTGGAAAGTCTGATAAGAGAACGCCTGGCGCCAGTAAATCCCTCGATCCAGAGCGGGAAATACTGGTACTGGTCCGTTCGTAGCTGGCGAAAAAGCCCGTGCTTGGCTCCGGATTGCGAAAGTTCGCAAATTCGACCGGCGCAAACATCTGAGCGTCGTAATTGAAAATTCCGGGTTCGGCTAACGGGCGTGTATTTTCGGCAAACTGCACACTCTTCGGAGCGAACGCTGGACTGGGAATGTCCTGAGCGCGCCCGATCGACGAGCAGATTAACGAACAAACAACTGCAATAATCCACAACTTAGTTCGTGACATCGTATTCTTCCAGCAAGTATTCTGAGTGCGTGGAAATCGAGGTTTGGTCCCTGACTGCGGGTTCCCTCGCTGGTAATATCGGATGTTCGGTTTGTGATGGTTGAGAAAGAAAAACAAATTCTGCCGAACATGCCGACAATTTCGCAGCAAATCCGCTAGCATTGGGGCGATGAATCGTGGAACTGACCAAACAGAGTTAAAAACGCTGGCCCCAGCGGCAAGTTGACCTGGGACGCCTGTATCAATGGGCTTGAACACAACAGGCGGTGCGTAAGGGAAGTCGTGTCAAATCGCCAGCAATTGGGTTTAAAAATGTGGTGGCCCCGATTTGCTTATGTTGTCGTATGGCTATTGTTCAGCCTGCCCTACCTGGCCGGCCATCAACGACTTGCGTTCCGAGATGTGGAGTCGATCTATGGTCCTTACTACCTGTGGCTTCAAGTCGAACGTGCGGAACGAGGTGAACCGCTTTGGAATCCATATGACGATTTCGGCTACCCAGTACTCGCGGACGGGAAGAGCTTGGGATGGTACTGGCCGTCACAATGGCTGGGCTGGGACTTGTTTCCTTATGGAATGGCATTTCAATGGTTTTGGTTGTTCCATGTACTTCTCGCCGCCGCAACGGCCTTTGAGCTGGCCAGACGCTTAGGGTGTGTCCCTTGGGCTGCAACCGTGGCGGCGGTTTCCTATGCATTTGGCGGGGCTGTCTATTTCCAATTAACCAATCCTATTTTCTTGATTGGTGCCGCCTGGCTCCCTGTGGCCATACTAAGTTGTTATTTCATGTCCGCGTTGCGGACCTGGAGAGGACAGCTTATAGCTGCGGTGTGCACAGCGGCCGTGACAGCCATCATGATTCTCGGCGGCGATCCGCAGATGGCTTATCATGTTTGGCTGATAGCGGCCGTTAGTATGTTGGCACCGCTGGGTTCGGGCCTCATCAAAAAATTGCGAAGGTGGGTGAACTGGAATCCCGTTAAGCTGCGATCGCAAACGTGTTCGCCATGTACCAAGCGAGGACGTACATATCCCTGGCGGCAAGCCGCGGGTAGGCTGATCGCGTGTATGGCCATGATCGGTACCACGATCCTGCTGGCAGCCGCGCAAATATTTCCGTCTGCCGAATGGACGTCGCGCAGCGATCGCGCAGCGTTTGATCAACCGCGTTCAATCTGGGAGGCAGTACGAACCATCGGCCACCGGGGGGAACCACTATTTAGTCCTTGGCTGGGGTTATTCCGTGAGCCCGCTATGGAAACGCATCATGACCATATTTATTGGTACAGCCAACCGCCGTGGTCTGTTTGGGAATTGATCTGGCCCAATTTCAGTGGACGGCTGGACCCGCATGATCGGCGGTGGGTGGACACATTGCCCGGAGGTTCGACGATGTGGACTCCTACGATTTATTTGGGAGTCAGTGCGATTGCGCTGGCCCTCGCGCGCTTGCGATGGCGGGGCGGTGCCAGACGCGACCGGTGGTTGACGCGCATCGCGTTGTTTTTTGGTATTGGTGCCGGAGGCTATTTTGGCGTTGGCTGGGCGCTTTCGGCCATGGGTTTGAATCTTGGGCTGGGAGCGCCCAGTTTGGGACCTTACTGGTTACTGGTGGTTCTGGCTCCTGAATACGCTTTGTTTCGATATCCAGCCAAGTTATTTGTTGTGGCCGCGCTCGCGTTTGCGGTGCTGGCCGCCCGACAGATAACCGGATTATTTCGACGGTTGGGCCCCCAATCTGTTTGGGTCCAACAATGGAGGATCTTAGGATGTTTGGCTGGTCTCACGGCCATTGCAATGATTGTGTTTGGCACGTTGGGTTTTCCTCAAGTCTGGGGGGCCCAACAAACAGAATTGGACACGCCGTTACTGGATTTTGAAATGTGGATGGCCATCGGGCAGTCCCTTGTTGGCGTGACTGCCCTCGCCTTGGTATTTTTGGCATTCAGGAAAAGCCTTATTAGTCCCCATGCGATTTGCATTTTGATTGCTATGGTCGTGGCTGCGGATGTTTTTGTCGCCAATCGGAATTGCATACCTTTAGAGAGCTGGAGGACGGCTTCTTTCAACGCTTTATCATCGGAACATCGCAAGGCGATTGTAGCCAGGTTAGATAGCGCCGTGAGCAATTCGGCTGGTAGGAACTTGTCTCATTTGCTTCCGCATTGGGCCGTTCTAGGGTCACCGGGTGTCGCAAGTCCAACCTTTGCGTCGTCGGACCCAGTTGAGTTCCTGGCTTGGCACCAGCAAATTGGAGACGCGCCACAACAACGGGTGGCATATTTCACCACATTACCGGAGACTAAGTCCGTCGAATTCCGGCGAATGCCGCGTGCACAAGTTCGCCGAGAAGTGTTGAGACTCTACGAAGGCCAATTTGTCGAGGTGGCTGAACCCACAAACAACAACCATGGTGAGCGGATCGTTCCAGCGTTTGATCAAGTTGCAATTCATCAGTTCGAGCCCAATGACATTGTGATCAAATGTTCTCACCGAGAGGCTGGATGGGTCGTTTTGTTTGATCTGTTCGACCCGGGGTGGCATGTTGAGGTCGTCCAGGTCCCAGGAAATCCGGGGCGAGCGTTACCCATTTGCCGATTTCAAGGCATCTTTCGTGCCGTCCGCGTGGAAGCCGGCGACCGATGGCTGCATTTCACGTACCGCCCTCAGGCTATGACCATAGGCCGCTGGATCAGTCGCCTGGCCTGGTTGGCGTTATGGGTTTTGGCCGGGTGGTGGATGGTTCGCTTATGGCAGAGATGGCGATCAGAACATTTTTAAACGAGGGTGTCATTGATTTGGGGTCGGCTACGCGCGGAACCAAGACATTTGCCTCCGGGTAGTACATCAGCACGTTGCCGGGTTTGATTCTGTCGAATTCCCGAGCCAAGACGGGCTGCAACTCGCCAATTTCATTCCATACTCGCACCGGTTGGTTGTGTTTCAAGCCAAGTTGTTGCATGTCGTGGGGATGGATCAAGATCACATCGCGTCGCTCCTGGCCGCGGTATAAATCCTCGATTTCGTACACCACCGTATTGAATTGGCCTTCGCTGCGAACGGTCATCAATCGGTATTGCCCCGACTGACCTTTGAGTGGTGGCAACGCATGGCAATGGAGTTTGGCCCTTCCACTGGAGGTGGGAAAATGGGGCGTGTGAAAGGTGCGGCCTTCAATTTGAAACTCCTCATTCGTCTCGTCAATCTCTTCAAGCTTTTCAAATCCGGGAATGGCTGCCGCGATTCTTTTGCGGATATTCGCCGGTTCCTGCATCGCGGTCCAATCCACCGGTGTGGAGTCACCCAAGACACGCGCGGCCACATCGGCAATCACATGCACTTCTCCGCGTGGGCCCACTTGCCGAGGCTTACCCCCGTCACTAAATCGCACGAAGTTGAACATCGATTCTTGCGTGGTTCGATAAGGTTCTTCGTCGCGAGCCAGAACAGGCAGGATCAGTGTCTGGCGCGCCAAGCCTCGCGCATGCCCAGTATTCAACGACGTGTTCAAATACACCAATAGATCGAGTTTGCCTAAGGCACGTTCAGCAAAGTCGGCATCCGGATTCGAGCCGTACAAGTTTCCACCTAAACAAAATCCAACGTGCAACCGCCCTTCATCGGCAGCCAACATGCAACCTAATGTGTCCAGGCCAGGTGTGGTTGGCAGTTTGACGCCAAGGTCAACTTCCAGCCGACGGAATACCTCGTCCTTGAGTTTTGGAGTCACACCCACCGACCCAATGCCCTGGACATTGGAATGTCCCCGGATAGGCATCAGACCAGCGTGAGGCTTGCCGACCATGCCCCGGATCATGGCCAAATTTGCAATCGCCTGTACATTTTCTACACCATGTTCGTGGTGAGTGATCCCCATTGCCCAAGCGAAAATGGAGTACTTCGACTTTCCAAACTGGCGCGCTACCTCCGATATCTCTTCGTGCCCAACTCCCGATTTGCCGACAATCTCGTCCCAGGTCAGAGCACGGAGATGCTCCAGAAAAGCTGAACTGTCATCACAGTAAGTCGAAAGGAAGTTGTAATCGGCCAATTCCAATTCATCGACGGCTTTGGCAATTCCCGTCAACAATGCCAAATCGCCACCGATATGCGGCTGCACATAAGTGGATGCAATCTGGCTGCCGAACAACAAACTCCGCACATCACTGGGAACTCGAAAATTGACCAGACCCGTTTCTACCACGGGATTGATCACAATCACCTGGCCCCCGCGACGTCGCACTTTCATGAGTGAAGTCATCAAACGCGGGTGATTACTGGCAGGGTTGCCGCCTATCAGAAACACCAAATCCGTCTTGTTCAAGTCATCCAGGACCACGGTGGCAGTACCGCTCCCAATCGAGCTTTGCAGCCCTACGCCACTGGCTTGGTGGCAGTAGTAGCTACAATTGTTCACATGGTTTGTTCCATATAAACGGGCAAACAACTGCAAAAGGAATCCGGCTTCGTTGCTGCTGCGCCCGCTAAAGTACCAAAATGTCTCGTCTGGGCTGGTGCTGCGCAATTTGTCGCTGATCATCGCCAACGCATCGTCCCAGCGGATGGGGCGGTAGTATTGCTCACCGGCATCCAGCACCACCGGCTCTGTCAACCGGCCGCAATGTTCCATATCGAACGGCGAGAACTTCTTGAGTTGTTCGATACTGTAGGTGGACCAGAACTCGGACTTGATTCCACCTTGCATGTCGGCGGCCATGGCCTGCAGCGACTTCTTGCAAACCTCGGGAAAGTGTCCCTGCTCATTGACCATCCCTCCGCGTTGGCCACCCATTCCTAAAGCGCAGGTCTTACAAGCGTTTTTGCTGCGCAGCGCTCGGTACAGTTTAAAAAAGCCGCCGACTTCCCGCGCTTTCTTCAACGTATAACGGATGGCGCGCCAACCACCACCACTACGAGGGGTTTTCATGGATACTCACTTTAGTTTTCTAATTGGTCCTGCACCGGGATTCACGGTTCCCATTTGGCAACGCCGAGTGTTTGACCAAATTGACCGGATTGACCCTGGTGGCCATGTTAGCAAAGATCGGATTGTTCCATTTCATCCGGCCACGCTTATCAGCGGTCGCGGCGCCGTGTGATACCCGTCCAATCAATCCACGGGGTCCAATCCACCAACCAAAACACTGACGAAAAATCATCCGTCCACTCCATCGCGCGGATACCCAACGGCCAGGCGTCTGCGGCACCTTCCAGCCATCTCGAATCCAATAACACCGGGTTTGATGTCACCAACACCCATTTGCTGGAAATGGACGGCCCCGACATATCAGTTCGGTCTATCAATAACGCTTGGCGGCCATATCGTCCTTGTTCATCATACACAATCGGAGCCAAATCGACGAACCGATTCGTGATATGAAACGCCACGATACCATCGGGACGAACGCGGTCCCAATACAAATCTCGACACTCCCGCGTCAACAAATGCACAGGTATGCTGTCGCTGGTAAACGCATCGATAAACAAAATATCGAAAGGCTCGGACGCAGCATCTTTAGATTCGTTTTCGAGCAACTTTCTCCCGTCACCCAAACGCACCGATGATGTTCCTGGCGAATTGCTTAAGTACGTAAACCAATTCTCGGCGATTTCTTTCATTTGTGGGTTGATCTCGTAAAAAACGATCTCGTCTCCAGATTCAGTCCATGTCGCCAAACAGCCACCGCCCAAACCAATCACTCCAATGCGCAACTTGGCAGATTCGGAACTCTCCTGCTGCCGAAGTGCTCGCATGGCCAACACCGCGCGGCCGGCGCCTGAATCGTGATCGTAATAGTCGACAGGTTCCAACCCGCGCGGCAGCTCCAAATACTGTCGCCCATGCCCCGTTTGCCCGCTGACGACTTCCAGGTAGGTAGGCGTCTGATAAACTGCCACTAATCCATACTCGCTTCTGCCTTGGAATAACAGTTTCACGCCTGGCGCCAGACGAACCTGCGGAAAAGTACTTCCCAACAGGAAAATGACGACGGTAAGCGTTCCAAACAGCCACATGCCTGCAACCCAATCCAAACGCGAAGTCCGTTGTACGCGCGCTGCGACCGAACAACTCATGGCCAAGAGGGCGATGGCACTTGCGAACCCTTGAAATTCGTAAAACCCGCTGAGGATCTGTGGACAAACTGCTACGACCACGATCCCTCCCATCAAGCCTCCCGCAGCGATCATCATATAGAACAACGTGAGGTGATTCTTGTTGGGGCGTGTTGCGTACAATTCCCCGTGACAAACCATGGCTCCGACGAAACACACACCACCGAATCCGATCAATTGCCAAACCAAAGCGGCACTTGTTCCCAACAAGTAAACAACGAGCGATCCCAATGCTGCCATCAGGTACGCAAACAACCACAATGGGCGACGATATATCGATGGCCAACCGAACACCAGAATGTAAGACATGAGGTAAAGTGCCAACGGCGCGACCCACAAAAATGGAAATGAGGCGACCTCCTGGCACAACAAATTGGTGACGGACATCAGCATTCCACAACCTAGCGCTGACCAAACGAGCCAACTGACCAACGCCCACCCAACGTGACTCACGGCGGTTACAGACCCCACCGCAACCGGTCGGCTCAAGGTAACGAGAGGCTCAACACTCGGTTCTGCGTCCAGAGAGTTACTCCCGCCTGCGGTGGGCAAGGGTCGGCACAATCCACACGTCACCAAGAAACCAACGTAGCTCGCCGTCCACATCAGGCCATTTGTCGACAGCCCCGCAATAGATTCAAACACGACCGGAAAACTCAAAAGCCCCAAGAGCGATCCCAAATTGGATGCCGCATAAAGTCGGTACGGGGCATGCCGCTCA
>DAOLCX010000082.1:0-7756 GCA_035327685.1 Pirellulaceae bacterium
CGCGCGGAGGATCAGCGACTCCAGTGTCGGAACGGGGTGGCACTTCTTGCGCAGTGGTGACGCCATAAATGGCGAATGACACCATGATGCAGAACGCGATACTCCACTTTGCCATAAGCTCCCCCTGGGATTTAATCCAGGTTATTATGAACCAACTGCCGGATCGTTGCAACGAAACTAACTTGACTCACACGTGCATTCGATGGGTGGGTACAATGTAACACAGGATAGAAACGAAGGTCTGTTCCCTAGCCAGGATGACCTGATCGCAGCTCCAATAGATGAAACCTATGAGCCATCCGCAAACTCCCGATTCCAACTTGTCCACCCGCCGCCAGTGGCTGACGTTCCAAATCGAACGGACAGGAATCCATGACACCGTTGACAATTCGGTCTGCGACAGGAACCCGGAAGTGTGCAGTCCCGTCCGATTACAACACTTCTCGCATCGCGCGATGGGATGCACTTTTCAAGTCCTGGTCCCCGCCGATCGCTATCCTCAGGCTGCGCAGCTCGTGATGTGCGCGTTCGAGGAAATTGACCGATGGGAGAGTATATTGTCGATCTATCGCACCGACAGCGAACTATCGAGAATCAATGCCCTGGCGGCGCATCAGTGGTGCACTATGTCCGCGGAGTTGTTCACCCTGGTCCAGTTCGCCATGGAATTGGCGCGTCAAACGCGCGGTGCCTACGATCCGACTTCTACTGAATTGAGCCGCGTGTGGGGATTCCTCGATGGCCAACCACGTCTGCCCGACGAGGCCACGCTAGTGGCGGCCCGGCAGCTGGTCGGCTACTCACACGTGGCATTGAGGCCCGACGACCACGCCATCCAATTTGAGCGACTTGGATTGACGTTGAACTTCAACGGAATCGGAAAAGGATTCGCTCTGCAGAAGGTCGCTGAGATGTTGACTGCCGCGGGTGTACGCGACTTTATCATTCATGGAGGTCAAAGCAGCGTGGTAGCGCGCGGCAATTGTGAACTACAGGGAACACGATCTGGTTGGCAAGTCGGCTTGTCGCATCCCATGATCCCAAATCAACGACTGGCAGAATTCACATTAGTGGGCGAGTCATTGGGAACCAGCGGCTCGCAGCGGCAAGCCTTTTTTTCTGACGGGAAAAGATATGGCCATGTCCTCGATCCTCGCACCGGTTGGCCGGCTGACCATGTGGCCTCGGCCACCGTTATCCACGACAATGCGGCAGTCTGTGATGCACTGTCCACTGCCTGTTTCGTGATGGGCGAAGACGAAATCGAACTATTCTGTGCGGAGCACGCCGAAGTGAAGGTCGTCCGTTCGCTGCCGGTGTCAGGCGGTTCCTTACGACTGCAAACTTGGAACCTTCCCAACGTCGAATAGGGTCTCGCTATTGAAACGGGCACATGGAGGTCGGGAGGCCTTTTCGAATCTACCGTTCCATCAACAACACACTGATGTCGTAATTAGACTCCCGACCCCGTCCAGGCATCGCTCGTGATGTATCAGCGCGCAAAAAAAGCTCTCGGGAAACTTGGGTCCCAGGGGGGAAGGACTCCGCGTTTTTCCGAGAGCGATTGGACGATCCATTGCTCAACTTCCGTGTCGAGCCAACGACGTTCAATTATGTTTCGTTACTGTGCGACTTTTCCAGTTTTCAGATTCCCGAACGGCTTCCAACTACCAGCATTTGGCGATCGGTTCTAGCTCAAAAATCAGCCAAATCGCATCATTGAGCGAAAATCCAGTTTCAACGCCGAACACTTACGAGGCGGGAAAATAAATCAAAAGCACAACGGCGTCAATAGAAATTCTCCTGACGGGTATCCGTGCCAATACGCGCTGTTTTTGCAGCAATACCGGGCACCGGGGACGCATCGTTCAGCGATTGGAACTTATCCCAGGGAATGTCCATCGCAAGCGCAAGGCAACCGATCGTTTGGCTCGAAGGGGTCGGGAGTCTTTTTTCAGGCCGGGCAAGTGCCCTGGTGGTTGCTTTCAACTAAATACTAGGGTCGACCGAAATAGCCGTCGGGCGTTTGCCCCGGTTTTTACTGCCGAAACCTTGGCTAATGCCAATCGGCTGATCCTAGAATCAAATGGAACCAAAGCATCAGGTGGAACCAAGTCCTCGTCTGAACCTGTACAAGACAGTCCCAGCTTAGGGTACGTCGTTGTTGAGATGCCAGTCTATGGTGACTCGCGATTGTCGAGGAACTTCAGCTTGCAGTTGCGTTGCTGAATGAAACTGATCGGGAAGCAATTCCCGGTCAGCACGTCCGAGGTTTGAACGGGATTCGGGGTTCCCATGTTGAGGTTCATCCGATAAGCGTTTGCTGATCATAACTCGATAGTGGCCTGGTGCGGCACCGATTGAATTCTGATTCGACAGCAAGCGGTAGTGTCCGTTTTCGTCGGTGCGGCCGGACGCGATGGGCAGCAACACACCGTCGCGGACTTCCGGATAGAGCGGGATAAATACGACCCAAGCGTCGGCCAGAGGTTGGTTGCGCCAGGTGACTTGTCCAGCGACCTCGCAATTTGAGAACTCGCTGCGGGGCAACTCGCAGCCCCCGAAAATTAACAAGAGAGCCAATCCGAGGAACTTACGAAACTGCGGAAACTGTTGCGCTCGTCCGAGTGGAAGCGATCGTTGGCCAGCCGAGTCCGTGGGATTATAGCGCATGAGTCGTCACTCAATAGTTTTCCATTTTGTGCTTGGGGAGTCTTGCCAGTTGGTCAAAGACATCTTCCAGCTTGATGGCCACGGGTTCGACCAGCGGGACCCAATGCTGCGTTGGATCGTGTTGTCGTTCGGGAAACATAATCAGTTCGACTTCAGCTTCCAACGCAGCCAGCCAATCGGGGACTTTCATTCCCACCCCCGATGAGGTATCCAGCAACGATTGGCACTCGTGGGCAATGATTTCAAAAGCCGACTTGGATTTTCGGGACGAAGGATCCTGCATTGCCGTCGAAACCAACGCCACCAATCGATCCACGTACATGGGCTGGACAAACCGGCCTTCCATATGGTGTCCCAGGGAAGGCAATTGGACGGAGTACTTTTCCCGCAGCTTTTGAAGTTTTTTCAAGTACGATTCCGCTTCCGGCGAAACGCGCTCCATCAGTGAACGCCGCCAGGTTTTGGCGACTCCGGTTTCCTGCATGCGCACCATGACTTGATGAGCCCAGATCACCGGCTTGAGATGCCAACACACGCGGTCATATTGTTTCTCCAAACGCAAGAAATCCAGCAGCACGTATAACAACTCACCGCGATCCGATTGCGTGGTGGTCGTATTGTATTCCTGATAACGCCCGTAGCTTTCAATAATGGCCTCCAGAATCAACGTCAGCCAACGGACCGCTTGACGGTGAGGCAATTCCCGGTCGATGTCATCCAGAAGTTTGGGCGGAGTCTCCAAATCGGCTTTTTGCATTTGAAAAAGCCATGATTCCACACCTTGGTGCAGAATCGCTCGTACATTGGCCAACCTCAAGAACAACTGAGAAAACAAATCCCCGCCATACTTCTGGATAAATCGGACCAGGAGAGTCCACGTCCGTTTGTCCGAAGCGGTTTCCAGAATACTCAGCCGCAATGTGCGGCTGTGGTCGAGCCACAACACCAACATCGACTGAGTCAAACCTTCGATGCAGTCGAACAGCAAGTCCGGCTTCGCTTTGTTCATTTTTCGACGGCGCGACAAACGCGTTGTCGATTTGGTCTCGGACGTTTCGGATGTCTTTCCCGAGTTGTCTTGCTGAGCAGCGCGAATCACAGCAGTCACCAATGACGTATAGGCGACGTAGAACAACTCGTCAAACTCGGTGATGGCTCCTTGCGAGAACGGCGAATTGCGCTCCATCGTCATGGCTGTCTGAGTCAGTGCACAGGTCTCAACCAACAAGCCCAAATTGGGCAGACAGCTCAAGAGTTCGCGCAAGGCAGCCTGTGTGGCTCGAAATTGGACGATTTCTTCCGGGTCACCGCCGCGGGCCAGCGGAACGTACAGCAATCGGCGAAACAGGAGATATTCGATCAGGTCTGGAAACCGGTCCACAATCAACTTGGGTGCGCGCAACAAGATCGCGGCATAAACTGACAACATCGGCTGGTCGTCCGCGAGTCGCTCATCTACCTTGTCCAGCGGTTGTTGGCCCAGCAAATAGCCCACCGCCTGGCGGCTAGCCTGCAGAGCTCGCACTGCATTCTCACACCGCTCACAGGATTCAATGACATTTTGAACAAGGGTTTCCTTGAACAACCGATGGCGATCGTATTGTTCCAGCGACTCACTATCGACCCCTGTATTGGGAACTTCGTAGGCATTGATCGACCTCAACAGGTCGCGGAGCCCATCGCGGATGATCAAGGCCTGGTCCAACCAAACCGTCATGGATGACAGGCGTTCAGAGAGCAAACTTTTCCAAAACGATTCCGTTTTGGCCGGCAGTTTTCGTCGAGCTCCCGGAGTTGGCAAGGGAAACGTAGCAGCGACTTCCCATAATGCGGACAGGCAATCCAAAAACTGTAACCGATCCAGGATGCGGTCCCCTTCGGCCGTCAATTCAGTGTCGAGTTGGTTATCCGGTTCGAAGACCGAACCCTCAAATCCATCATCCGTTTCGGATTGAAAGATCATCTCGTCGTAGGCCGCGTCCAATACCGAATTCGCATCTTCTTCTTCGTACTCATCGCTCTGAAGTTCGTCATCGGGTTCGGACCGACCGTTGGTTCCCGCCGGGCGACCTAAAACGAAGGTGGGTACATGCCAATAATGTCCGGCATTGACTTCCAGGAAGTCATAGAATTTCCGAATTCGTTTCCACACATCCAATGCCGGAAGAGGATTCTCGGTGTTGATTGTTTTTCGTTGTTCAACCACCCACCGTCGAACCAGTTCGTGAAATGAGGCGTCGGGTTGAGCCAGCGGAATGGACTCGCCCTGGCTGAGCCAATGAATCAGCAGTGATTGGGAAGTCACATAATCGCCGCGGTCGAGCAGAGCTTGTGTGACCAGCCAATAAGCACTCGGTGAATGAAACAACTCGGCGTGTTGCGCCCAGAACTCGATGCTGCCGGCGGCGGCCCCACCTCGATGCCAAAGCTGCAAGGCGCGTGCAACTAATTCCGCCGAGTCATAGGCTTCCAATGGGTCTAGGGCATCTACCGACATCACCTCATGGGCGGCAAACTGTCGCCACCATTGGGCAATTTCCAAAAACTTTTCTCGAATCTGAGCGCACAAATCGGTGCGGTCAGCGGCCGCGGCATCGGCCCACATCCGGGCACAACGAGAAAACAGATAATTCATCAAGTCCACCAGTTCGTCGACTCGGTGGTCGCGAATACTGTCTTCGGGGTGTGGTGTCAGCGGGTAGCTGCCATCAAATCCCAAGATGCCCCAAGGGTCAACAATCGCTCCGCAATCGATTCCCCGTTTGAGCAATTCAAACACTTCGGATACCAATGGAATGGCCTGTTCCAACTGTCCGCCTGCAATGGCCCGCCGCAATGCGCTTAAACGACAGTCGATATGGCAATGGATGCGCGCGGACACAACGGCCACAAAATCGGCCTGCTCCAAGGCCGTCTGGTCGTAGCCCATGCGGGCATAGAGGGACGCCAATCGGCAACGGATCAGCTGCCGTTCCCGCTGTTGCGCCAAGTTGTGGTTGATGTCCTGCCGAGCGGCCCCAAAAGGTTGATGTCGCTGTCGGGCCTCAAGCTGCAAACGGTCTCGGTGTGGCGGTGGCAAGCGCTCGATTAACTCATCGTAGAACTGGTCGCGGTAGTTGACGATAATCGGCACCATTTTGGCCAATGACATACTCGAATCGTGAGCGGCCGGTCCTCGCCCGCTGATGCCGGAACTCATCAGAATCGTGCACGCCAAAACGGCGCTGGCTTCGCGCATGAGTTCGTCCGTCGGCAGATGCTGGTCGTCGCGCGCGACGCGATCCAACAGCGCGTCCAAGGTCACGCGATGCACAATAAAACGGCTGTAATCACCGCGCAACGTCACCGAGTTTTCGTCCCATTCTCCAAAATGGTGGTTGGGTCGCTTGTTCACGGGATGGTCAAAATCCAAAGGTCGCGGATCGACAGCCAGTTCATGCAAACGATCGATGTCGAACTCAGCGTTCCACAACAGAGTCGGTCGAGTTTCGCGTAGAATTTCCAAAGCGCCCAGGACCAATTGCGCATAAGGACCAAAGGACACTCCCGCTCCCTTGATATAAAGAGGCACAGGGCGAATCCGCTCGTGAAGGTAAGGCTCGGCTTTGTGAGTCTCCAACGTGGGCAAAGGGCGATGGCCGCAGTAATCGTTCAGGCGCCGCAACGCGATGGGCGTCAACTCTTCCGCCGATTGGTGCACCAAATCGAGAGACAGAATGATCTCGAATACGCGACCGACAAAAAAGGAATTGAAAATGAAATCGTCGGGCTGATGAAACAACACGTCAAAGTGAAACTCGCGGAAAGCCGGGATGACATGCCGGAAACAGAGTTCGATGGCGGCCTGCGCTTGCCGACATTCGGCAAAAATCGGATTTGTCCCTTGCAAACGCCTCAATTCTTCGTTCAGGAATTGCTCGACCATGTTCGGACCAGGTGAAGGGCCATCGGCACCGGCCAGATGCCGATAGACTTCATCCAGATGGACAAAAAATGCCGGGTCGTGGTTTCCGGTGCTGAAATTCAAATATCCCAAGGGTTTTTCGATTTCCAGCACAGCCGCGTAGCCTTTTTTGTGTTGATTCCTGGTCGTCTGGCCCGCGCATTCCGCGAAAACCGGCCAATATGTCGCTCCGGAACGGTGGCGGAAGGAAATTTTGAAGTCTCCGTTCGACTCCTGACACTTATCCTAAAAATTCAACCGATGTTGTCTAGGAGACAGAAAGCAAAGTTCGTTTTTCCAGTCTTTTTTGCCTTTGCGTTTCAAGTAAACTAGTATTTTGAGAGGTTTTGGCGTGTTCATCACCGACGCACGGTTCAGTACTTTAAGGCATCACTATGCAACCTAATCGAAATATTCGTTCCTGGACTGTGATCACAGCGGTCGTCCTAACCATGTCGGCAATGGGTTCTCATGCCGGTGCTTGGGATATCGGCACGATTTCCGAAGTGCAGGCCAATCGCATTGGCCTCTCCGTGCAATGGACGACTCAAGTCGAGGCGACCAATATGGACGACATTGTCGCTTTGGTGTTGGCCGTCGATGAAGACGATGCAACGACTTTTTTCGAGATCACTGGCGGCCGGATTCGCGAAGTGGTTTCGCAACGGGATGTCCTTCCCAATGGAAGAACCTTTGGTACTGGCAGTGAAGGACTGGCCAAAGCGCGCGAGTACGCTGAGTTGCGCCGCGAAATGTTGCAGATCGAACTCAAAGCTCGTGACATTGACGATCCGGTCACGATCCAGGAGATCACGCTGCCCAGAACGACTTTGTATGTGGCCAGTCGAACGGGTGCAGTCCAGGCGTTTGATGCCGAGTCCGGCAAACAGCTTTGGCGCGCCAGTGTGGGCGAGCATGGCTTGAGTGTCTATGGATTGGCCGCCAGTTCTCAATATGTGGCAGCGGTGGCAGGGTCCACGGTGTACTGTCTGGATGCCAAGACCGGCAAGGTGCTGTGGCAACAACGCTGCAGCCACGCGGTCACCGGCAACCCGACGTTTAGCGAAAACTATGTCTTTGTCCCGCTCTGGGACGGCCATCTTCAGGCGTTTCCATTGAGTAACGCGGGACGTGGCTATC
>DAOLCX010000083.1:0-7750 GCA_035327685.1 Pirellulaceae bacterium
CGCACGGCCTGGTGTTTCGAATGGGAGTCGGTGAGTCGGGTGAATTGCTCGTCAGTACATTGAATTTGTGGGGCGAGACGAATGCTGCAGGCAGTTGGCTGATGGAGCGCTGGCACCAACATCTGGTGAATTCGAACCCGTTGCACGGATACAGCCTGGAGGAGAGGAATGACAACCTGGCCGTATTGCGAGCGGAACTACAACGGCAATCGATTCCGTTGCACACCGAGCGTTGGCGTTTCCAGCCAGACCCCGACGGCGTCGGCGCGAGCGAGCGGTGGTTCGCCACTGATATCGACGACGGCCGGTGGGCGCGCATTCGGATCGATCGTCATTGGGAAGGCCAGGGATATGCCGATCTGGACGGCTGGGCCTGGTATCGGCGTGAGGTATTCATTCCTGACGATTGGAAATCGCCCGCGACCTTCTTAAATTTCACAGGGATCGACGACTACGCCAACATTTATGTCAACGGCGAGTTGGTGGGAACTGCGGGCGACATCGAGTCTCGTCGGACTGCCTTTGACGAGCGGATCAGTCTGGACATCTCACGTCACATTCGCGCCGGAGACAGGATACTGATCACTGTCGCAGTCTATGACTGGTACGGCGCCGGCGGCATCTTTCGCCCCGTGACGTTGACGACGGAACCTTTGAGCGATTCTCCGCCGATGTTGAAGTGATTCGCGAAAACATATTGGGCCGTTGAAACCCTGTTCACTGTCTGTGGAAACACAGGGAAGTGAATGCAATGTGATGAACAAGCGGTAGATCGATGCGACAACAGGCCCGACAAGCACGGCTCGTCCCTCGTGCGATCCAGCGGCGTAATGCGCAGCCATTCCCAATGGGCGCGGGTTCGTGTCATGTTTCGGTTGCCCCCGGTGACGCACCAGCAGACTGGTCGGCCAAGTGATATTGCTGGACATGCAATAAGACCACAGCGATATCAGCGGGCGTGATGCCGCTGATGCGCTGAGCCTGAGCCAATGTCCGAGGCCTGACACGTTCGAGTTTTTCTTTGGCTTCAGTCCGCAATTGCGCGATGCTGCGAAAATTGAAATCATCGGGAATGCGCTTATCGGCCAGGCGTTGCTGCCGGTCGATGGCCGCCTGTTGCCGATCGATGTACCCAGCGTACTTGATGTCGTACACAATCTGATCTGCGATTTCGCGCGGAACAGTTTGCAATCGAGCACAATGTGCGGCCAGCTTTTCCCACGTCACTTCCGGTCGGCGGAGAAATTTGCTGGCCGGGCCCCCATCAATGGTTAAATCATCTAACCATCGAGTGGCGGTTGCCAACTGTTGTTCCTTGTCCACTAACCTTGCCCACCGCGCGTCATCGACCAATCCCAGTTCACGACCCAAACGGGTCAGGCGGCGGTCGGCGTTGTCTTGCCGCAACATCAGCCGATATTCGGCGCGGCTGGTAAACATGCGGTAGGGCTCATCGACGCTGTTGGTGACCAGGTCATCGATCAACACGCCGAGGTAAGCTTGATCGCGAGACACCACCAATTCTCGACCATCTCGCAAACTCAATGCTGCGTTGGCGCCGGCGATCAAACCTTGCGCACCAGCTTCTTCGTAGCCCGTCGTGCCGTTGATCTGTCCTGCGAAGTACAGGCCCGATACTCGCTTTGTTTCCAGCGTCGGCTGAAGTTGATCGGGGGGCGCATAATCGTATTCCACAGCATAGCCATAGCGCATAATCTGCGCACGTTCCAGACCCGGGATCAAGCGAAACATCTGGTCTTGTACGTCGCGCGGCAGGCTGGTCGAGACGCCATTGACGTAATATTCCAGTGTCTGACGCCCTTCCGGCTCCAAAAACAATTGGTGCGAGTGCTTGTCGGCAAAGCGCACGACCTTGTCTTCGATCGACGGGCAATATCGGGGGCCGCGACTGTTGATTTGTCCGCTGTACATCGGCGCGCGGTGCAAGTTGTCTTTGATGAGCTGATGTACCCGTTCATTGGTATGCGTAATCCAACAGGGCACCTGTTCAATGTCGAGGACCTCGTTCATGAACGAAAATGGTTGAGGGTCGTCGTCTCCCGGTTGGATTTCCATGCGGGCAAAATCGATCGTGCGGCCATTGAGCCGGGGAGGTGTGCCGGTTTTGAAGCGGTCCAAGCGGAAACCAAGCCGCTGGAGCGCCGCGCTCAATCCGCTGGTGGTCCCTTCTCCGGCCCGGCCACCGGCCGTTTTTGCTTCGCCGGTGTGCATAATGGCTTGCAAAAAAGTTCCTGTCGTCAATACCACGGCGGGTGCGCGATACTCGGCATTGCCGCGCGCGATCACGCCTACAATGCGGCATTGCCCCCCGTGTTGCGCCACCATCAAGTCTTCGACGTTCTCTTGGCGCAATTCGAGATTGTCCTGCTGCTCGACGGCCTGTTTGACCCACAACTGATAGGCTTTTTTGTCGGCTTGTGCTCGAGGTCCGTGCATGGCAGGGCCTTTGCGGCGATTGAGCATGCGGAATTGGATCCCTGTCGCGTCGATTGCCCGCCCCATCAGGCCGCCCAGGGCGTCGATCTCACGGACCAGGTGGCCCTTGGCAACACCGCCGATGGCTGGGTTGCAGCTCATCTGGCCCACCGTATCCAGGTTGGTGGTCAACAAGGCCGTCCGCGCACCGATCCGCGCCGCCGCTGCGGCAGCTTCCGTCCCGGCGTGGCCGGCGCCAATCACAATCACATCGAATTCATAAACGTTTTGACGCATGGCAAACATTGTAGATCAATTGTCTTCAATTGTTCTAACCCCTGTCGCAGGTTTTCCAATGTCGAGCGATAAACATTGGACGACAATGGTTCTGCAATCATGCCCGTACTCCAGATTTTGCCTTGATCTCTGGCAAGTGGACCAGGATTTGATAAAGTACGTTCGTGTCACCGCTGCATCGGACGCCTGCGGTTACCGGCGATACGAACGACGGCACGGCCACGGGGCTCGGGAGTCATTTTCAGGTCGAGAATTAGACTTGGTCACACTGAGGGCACTTGCCCGACCTGAAAAACCCCCCGACCCTATTGATCCAAGCGTTCGGTTGCGTTGCGCTTGAGATGGACAATCACCCACACAAAAAACATGGACAATGGGACAAGTACTAAAAACCCCGCTTTATGACTGGCACGTCGCTTTGGGTGCCCGCATCGTAGAATTTGCCGGATGGGCGATGCCGGTTCAGTATCGCTCGATCATCGAAGAACATCAGGCGACTCGAAAACATGTCGGCATCTTCGATGTATCCCATATGGGGCGGCTGTTTTTTGCGGGAACGGGCATCGACGCCGCCTTGGATCGTTTGACCACACGTCAAGTCATGGGGACGGGAGTGGGTCGGATACGCTACTCGTTGATGACCCGCGAAGACGGTGGAATTTTGGACGATGTGTTGGTTTACCACTTGGCCGGTCGCGACGGAAACAGCCAGTACATGATGGTGGTCAACGCCAGCAATCGGGAAAAAATTTGTGCGTGGTTGGCTACTCAATTGAGGGGAACCGGGATTGAGTTCTCGGATCAAACGATGGATACAGCGATGATCGCTGTTCAAGGTCCCGGGGCCTTGGCATCCGTATCCCGAATCGCATCGTTTGCCCCAGCCGATCTCAAGTACTACACGGGTCGGTGGGGCGAAGTGGCAGGAAGCGAAGCGGTCATTTCTCGAACCGGATACACCGGTGAAGATGGATGTGAGTTGATCGTCCCCGCGGCGAAAGCGACCCAAGTGGCTCAGCTCATCCTGGACCAGGTTGAGTCCGAAGGTGGCAAGCCTGCGGGATTGGGAGCCCGTGACACGTTGCGGTTGGAAGCGGCGATGCCCCTGTACGGCCACGAATTAAGCGAGTCCATCAATGCTGCTCAAACGGATTTAGCTTTCGCGATCAATTTGGAAGGTCGTGATTTTGTCGGTCGTGATGCGATTGTCCGCGCTCAAGGGGAGCCTGATCTTCCACGGCGCGTGGGGCTAGAGTTGGAAGGCAAACGGGCGGCCCGCGAAGGCTCGGTGATCTTGGCCGATGGGCAGCAAGTGGGGACGGTGACCAGTGGCACCTTTGCGCCAACCCTGGAAAAGTCCATCGCGATGGGTTATGTTCATCCGAAATTCTCGGTGATCGGCACGGACTTGAAGGTGGAAGTACGTGGCAACATGCTGCTGGCCCGAGTCGTTAAATTGCCATTTTACACCAGACCAAAATAACCGGATAACGGTGTTGTTGAACAGGGGAATCGAACATGGACATGAACCAGTTATTGTTTGCCGAAACACATGAATGGGTACATCTTAAAGATGACAACGGCGAGAAGATTGCCACGGTGGGACTGACGGCGCACGCGATTGACCAGTTGGGCGACTTGACGTTTTTGGAGTCCGCCACCGAGGGGACCGAAGTTTCTGCAGGTGAACCGTTTGGCGAAATTGAATCAGTCAAAGCCGCCAGCGATATGTACAGCCCGGTCGATGGCGTCATTGTGGAGGTCAATCGCGACTTGACGAACAAGCTCGAATTATTAAATGCCGATCCCTATGGTGACGCCTGGATCGTCAAGATTCGGGTCACCGACGAAACGTCGATCGGCAAATTGCTGAGCTACGACGCCTACCAAAAACAAGTCGTCGAGCATGGCGGGCATTGATTCCGCTCGGCGCGGATATTTGATCGACGACCCGCCCGGCAGTGGCGTGTGGAACATGGCGGTCGATCAAGCGCTGCTTGAGCGTTGCGAACAGACAGGCGACCCCGTGCTGCGATTCTATCAATGGTCGCCGGCCACTTTGTCATTGGGTTACTTTCAGCCGTATGCGGATCGGAAAAGCCATCCGCCGAGTTACCATGTACCTGTGGTTCGACGCTCAACCGGGGGTGGGGCAATCCTGCACGATTTGGAGTTGACTTATTCACTGGTCGTTCCAAATCAATCGCGATGGTCTCCTGTTCATCAACAATGGGTTAAACGAGTTCATGGCGCCATTATCGATGTCATCCAAACGGAAACGGGACTTCCGGTCACATTGGCCGAGGCAAGTCCATGGTCTTCCGATGGGGAGGATGCCACCACTCCATTTTTGTGCTTCGAGCGCCGCAGCCCTTTGGATGTGATATCAGGGCGACACAAACTGGTCGGTAGTGCACAGCGCCGCTTACGGGGCGCGTTGCTGCAACACGGCAGCATCTTGTTGGCGCAAAGCACATTCGCCCCGGAACTTCCGGGTCTCTTGGATTTGTGTTCTTCGACGGTCGATCCCTCCCGACTGGCGGGCCAATTGAAGTGTCAGATTGCGGCGGACTTGGGGTTTGAGTTTGAGCCAACGTCGGGAGAACGGTGGTATTCCTCAGAACTTGGCGACCGGATCAAAATGATTACCGTTGAACGATTTGGAAGTGATAGTTGGACGGAGCGCAGGTAATGGACGCCGCGAGTAATCGCATGACTCGGTAGAGGCCAAACGGGAGTAGGGTAACAGCGTCGGGAGCCGTTGCCCGGTGCGGTTTCCGTTGCCATCTGTAAGGTGTCCGGCTGGTATTGGGCTTGTGCTACCTTAACATTGGGGTTGGCGAGGAGACTATGGCGAACGGTTCCCATAGCCTTAAACTTTGTTGACTTGATGGTTTGGGATGGCGAAGTTCGCCTTATTTGCCCAAATAGGGAGTTTGAAACCCCCAACTAGTTGCATACAGCAATGGATTGTGGCTATAATTGCAAGTGGAGAGGTTTGTTAATTTCTATTTAAGTATCTGCGATCAGACGTTTGCCGAGAATCTAACACGAACGTTTGTAGCCGCGGGTGCGAATTGCTCGACAGGGACAGAGAATGAGGACCGCAACGAGAGACACTGTGGTGAAAGGTTAATATCCAGTATTGCATCGCTGCGTCCGAAGTGATTGGCCAAGAGAGGCGAACCGAGGGAGTACTAAAGGATGCGTGTCAAACTAAAAGTTATTGGCGGAAAGAACGACGGTAAAGAGATTAAGATCCTCGTTCCGGAATTCGTCATCGGTCGAGGTGAAGAGGCCCAGTTGCGCCCGAATAGCGATTTGGTAAGTCGCCGGCATTGTGCCATCCGAATTTCTAATGGGACTGTTACCATTGAAGACTTAGGTAGCCGGAACGGTACCTTTATTAATGGAGAACGGCTAACAGCCCAGCATTCAGCCGTTTCGGGCGATGTGTTGCGAGTCGGTCAATTGCAGTTCGAAATCGGTTTGGATATCACCGAACCCAGCCTAAAACGTCCAAAGGTCGATAACGTTGCGTCGGCTGCTGTCCGCGCACGTGACATTACGCCTGATGGTGGGACAGAAGCAGATGATTTGGATGAGAGCGTCTCGGATTGGCTCGTCGAAGACGGGAAGGAGCGGCATTCGACGCAAGATACGACGATGCTGGGACTTGACGAAACGAAATCCATCTTGGCAGAAGCCGAACGAAAAGCCCGCGACAAAGAGCGGACTCGCAAAAATCGCGATTCTGACATTTCTGACTCCTCAATCTCCGAGGATACTTCGTCGAAGCGGAAAACGCCCGGCAAGTTGCCGGCTCGCCCCAAGTACAGTCATGACACATCAAAAGTGGCCGCCGATGATGTCTTGAGGAAGTTTTTTAACCGCCGCTAGTGCTGGATTTTGGTTGAACTGATTGTTGCTATTGGCATAACAGCCTGCAAATCGTCATGGCTGCGCTTGCGGTTTGGAATGGCAGCTAGGAAGTGCATAGTCAGGCAAAAACCAGATCATAATCGGCTTTTTGAACCAATCCGAAAAATTCTTCAAGAAAAGCCGCCATGTCGCGAATCCTATCACCGTCGAACCGAGTACATTTACTAACGGGAGTCTGCGCCGGTGATGAGTGAAATATCAATTTTGGTCGCACGCTGTTTAAAAGGCCAACAAGCCGCGTTTTCCGAATTAGTCGGGCGCTACCAAGGGGCGGTTTATAAATTGTGCTTGCGGATGCTGGGGCATCGGGAAGACGCTGAAGATGCCACCCAAGAAACGTTCGTTCGCGTCGCAAACAGCTTGCATCATTGGGATAACGAGCGGAAATTCGAGCCCTGGCTGATGACGATTGCTGGCAACCGTTGCCGGACTAAACTTGCTCGTCGCGCCCGGCAAATGCACCCGATCAGTTTGGACCATCCAGTGGCCGACCGGTCCCATTTGCAAACCCAAGCCCAAAACTTGGCGGAAGAGATGGACTTGGTGCTTCAGGATATGCGCCCCGAATGGCGTCAGGCGTTCCTACTATTTTACGAACGGCAACTTGCTTACGGCGAAATCGCTGAAGAATTAGATGTCCCTTTGGGAACTGTCAAGACTTGGGTTCATCGAGCGCGACAAGTTCTGATTGACCGACTCTCAAGACGTGAGGTAATTCAAGTACGAACATGACCTGCACTGAGTTTGAACGAATTGCCCAACAATTGATGGATCAGCGACAACCGCTGGATTCTGAACCTCATTTGGTCAGCCATGTTGAGAAATGCACGACTTGCGCCCGTCGGTTTGAGCAATTTCAGCGACTGGAAGAAATGGTCTTGTCAGTTTACGGCTTACCGCCATTACATGGGGAGCACCGACTGGAAATTGAAAAGCCGATTTCCGTGAGCCACACAGAAACCTATTGGAAATCCCACGCCTCGAATTGGCGCGGCAGTGTTGCCGCCGCGGCAGTCGTGTTGATGTTTAGCGTTTGGCTGGCATGGCCGCTGGGGCACGTTTCCAAAGGTCCGAC
>DAOLCX010000084.1:0-7746 GCA_035327685.1 Pirellulaceae bacterium
ACCGATGATGACGAAGAGTGGTTGGAAGACGAAATCCGCGCTATTGTCTCCGAGGGTCAGGCCGGCGGATTGGTCGAAGCCGACGAACGGGGCATGATCGAAGGCGTCATCGAACTGGACGAAAAGGACGTGTGCAGCGTAATGACTCCCCGCAGTAAACTCGACGTGCTGGAAGTCAATACCGATTGGGATACTGCAGTGCGGTTTGTGGTCGAAACGGGCCGCACGCGTGTTCCAGTATACGAAGAGCGACTCGATCAGATTGTCGGCGTGCTGTTCGCCAAAGATCTGTTGCGAGAATCGCTCCTTCCGCAACCACAACGAAAACCGCTGCGCGAATTCCTCCGACAGCCGCTCATAGTTCCGGAAAGTAAGATGCTGGACGAAATGTTGAAGCAGTTCCTCGGTGCACATACTCACATGGCCATTGTGGTGGATGAATATGGGGGCGTGGCAGGCCTTGTCACGATTGAAGACATCCTCGAGGAAATTGTCGGTGAGATCGTCGATGAATCGGACAGTGTCGAGCCTGATGACTTTCTCATGGTTGAACCTGGACGAGCCGTAGTCGTCGGCACGGCGCGGATTGACCGAATCAATCAGCGGTTGGGAGTCAACTTGCCGGAAGACGCCGAGTTCGACACCATCGCGGGTCTGCTCATGCAACATTTCAAAACGGTTCCGCGCCCCGGAAGTCGATTCAGCTCAAACGGAACGACTCTGCATGTCCTCCGCGCCTCGCGCCGCTGGGTTGAACAAGTGGAGATCCTGGTCACCCACGACAGCGACCAAACCCCCGACCTCCCCCACGTCGCCTAGCCAGACAGCCCCACTTCGAGAAAAAGGACAGAAATCAGAGGGCTGTCTCGCCTTTGATGTTGTTACAACTTGTCAAGCCAAGGCGGCGTCTGCGGCTTGCCGTTAAACGAGATGGAGACCTGTTTTCGCAAAAAATGTTGCGTTTTCAGCGACTTTTTGCAAATCATGCCTGTCCTTTTGGCCTTTTCGCCGTTGTTTTGAAGGGGGGAGTAGAAGTTTATCGGATTTGCTGACTGGCTGAACTGTTGTGGTTTTGGCGAGATTGTTGGTTTAGGTGGGATCGGTTGGTCGATTCAGAATCAGAATGAAGAGGTTGCCAAGTTGGGGTACCACCTCCTTCTTCTCGGTCCACGGCACTGGAACAGGGCAGACGGGCAAATGTTAAAGTCAAACCTAATAATGCATCGGATTTCGATCTGGCGACGATTCGGCGGATATTCAGCGATTTGTTCGGTCTTGGTTTGTTTCTTGCTGTTTCCTGAGTGTGCCACGTGGGGTCAGGTTTCACGGCCTCAATCCAATCAGCAAACCGACAACAACGCTCTCACGCAAGGCCGCTTTTTGAAACGGATGCGCGATGAAATTTCAGGCCAGGACAAAAAAGGGGCAAACGACTCCACTTCCAATTCGTCTCGCACTGCTCAAACCAGTTCGCCACAACAGTCGTCAACCACTCCGCGCGGCGGCAACTCCGTTCAGGGTCTAACCCCAGCGCCAAACACCAACCCGGCTGCGCGACAAGGCTCCGGATTGGGACAGGCACAGCCGGACCCCCGCCTCTTGGCTACGCCTCCTAGCCAGCCCCGCGCAGGTCTTCAGCCACCCGCCCAAGACGATCCCCGCGGACGATCGGCTCGAAATGAGCGCACGGGCCCGAAACCAGTGGGATTCGGCTGGAAAGTTGAAGAACGAAAAGAACAACTCGTCGTGACTCACGTGGATCGTGGCGGTAACGCTGATCAGGTCGGCATTAAAGTCGGCGACCAACTTGTTGAACTGGGTGGCATTCCCATCCATAAACAGGACGAATACCGCGAAATCGCGGCGATCTTCGGAGAGGGTGACCAAATCGTGGTCAAGCTGGCGCGCGGTGGAAAAGCCTTCGAACGCAACCTGCAATTTGGTGAGGCTCCGGACATGGAAGACGCCCAACCATTGCCCAGTGTGCTCAATGCAGGACAGCATCCCAATTCACTTCCCGGATCCGATGCGCGTCGCAACCCTTCCTATGATTCGAGGCAAAGCGTCTCGGATTTCGCACCCCCCATTGTGACGCCGGCAGCATCCCCGACCACTCCATCGCGGAACCAGCGTCCATCTGCGCCGCCCCAGAATTTGTCACCCACAGACCAGGAACTGGTTCGCCTTCAGCAGATCATCCGCCAGCAAAACGAAACGATCCGCCAGTTGCAAACTGAGCTCGAAAACATCAAGAAACGATCCAACTCGAATAATTCGCGGGGCCTGTTTGGTCGATAACCGCATGGCGGGCACATTCGTATCGTTTCGTGCAAACGGTTCCTTCATCCGGCACTGAATTGCACCGAGGCGGCTGACTTTCGGGTCAGCCGCCTTTTTGATTAGAATGCGCGTCACAAAGGCTGACAGACGCACCAGCGACTCAGGTGACATGACCGACATCAAGAAGACGATCGTCGAAGTATTAAATGGCGAAGCCGAAGCAATCCGCGCGGTGGCCGAACAGGTCACCGACCACGTCGAGCGGGCGGTGCAGGTTTTAGAGAGCAGCAGCGGCAAAATCATCATTGCCGGTATGGGCAAAATGGGTTGGATCGGTCGCAAGGCGGCCGCCACGTTTTGCAGTACCGGCGCGCCGGCCGTCTTTTTGCACCCCAGTGAAGCCATGCACGGCGACTTGGGAATCGTCAGTCGCGGTGATGTCTTCTTGGCGTTAACCTACAGCGGCGAAACCGAGGAACTTCTCAGCTTGATTCCGCATGTCAAACGGATGGGCTTGCCCGCCATTGCGATTTGCGGTCGCCCGACAAGTCGCCTGGCCACATTGTGCGACGTAGTGATTGGGATCCAAGGAGTTCGCGAAGTCGCCGAGGAAGCACCGGCACCGACGGCCAGCACGACCGTGTGCCTGGCCGTTTGCGATGCGCTGGCCGTCGCTCTGATGAGACGGCGCGGGTTTACCTCTGAACAGTTTGCGATCTTTCATCCCGGCGGATATTTGGGGCGGAAACTGCTGCTGACGGTCGAGCAACTGATGCACGGTCCACCGCGACTCCCTTTGGTCTCGCACACCGCCACGTTGCGAGAAACGATTCCCGTCATGGGCCAGAAAGCATTGGGGTGTGCGTTTGTCACCGACGGCGATCAACACCTGGTGGGAATTGTCACCGATGGCGATCTGCGGCGCATCTTTGCGGCCACAGACAACCCGCTCGATGAGAAAATCAACCAGCTTATGACTACCGACCCCCGGTGCATTGCGGCGACGGCATTGGCCGCTGAAGCACTCCATTTCTTGGAACAACATCAAATTACGGTGTTGCCTGTGGTGGACGACCGGCAACGTGTCGTCGGCGCCCTGCATCTGCACGATCTGGTTCGGGCCGGGTTGGCGTAAATGGGTCCTGCTGCCGATCATTCCGGCGTCAACCGGAAATAGACCGTAATGGTCCCTTCGTTGTCTGCCAATGCCTTCCAGTCATCAGCGCAACGGACATACAGTTTGCCCGACAGGGGAGCCACAAAAGAGCCAAACTCTCCCAAGTCAATCAGGTCCGACAGCGCGTACTCGTTGTTGTCCATGTACAAAACCGCGCCGATCATCTTACCGCGTCCTTGAGAATCGCCATCCGCCGTCAACTCCAATCCATCGGTGTGAATTCGCCACGAGCCTTCCGCGATGAAGTCATACGATTTGCCTTCTTCGATTTCCAGCCCGGTCGCTTGCCAACCTGCTTTGGAGTTGATTTCCGCTTTCTTCCGTCTGGTTCCGGAGATCCGCTCGAACTTGGTTTTCCAGTCCCATTGGCAGAGATCGACTCGATAACCGCTGCCGAAACCGGCCACGAACTGGTCGTATTCGAAACTGATCTCCTTGCGGACTTTGCCAAACGCCGTGTCAAAACCGATCGAGTCCTCGTCGGTTGCACGCATCATGGCGATACCCAGTTTCTTGAAATCGATGGCGTAATTGGAATTGTTCGCCAGCAGATGGCACAACGCCCACCGCCAGGCGTAGGCTTTCCACGAATCGCCGGTGACCTGTCCCGGTCGGATAATTTCATCCAGCTTCATCGGCTTGGCCGTGGTCAAATAGTCGATGACCACGGGATCAATCGCGACTTCCAATAGATTGGGCCGCCAGTACTGACCCATTTCGGCCATCCCTTCGGCGTACCAGGTTGGCCCCGGCGAGCCGAACAACTGACCGCAGATGGCATGAACCGCTTCATGTTGGCACACGCCGTGGTTGTCGCAGGAGTACACGACCGCTTTGGCCAGAAATCGATTTGAGTTAGGAATGCGCGCCGTGGCCGTGGCCGTCACTCCCGCGCCTTCCAGGATTTTCATATACGCGAACTCCGGAAACACACCGCGCCATTGGTCCAAATCCCTCACGACATAGCATTCGACAGGTTCCTTCAGCCGCGGGGCGGCGTAATACCGAATGATCAGGTCCAACATAGTTTCCAGTTTGTCCAATAAAATCGCCGCACTGCGGTCTGAAATGTCCGTGTGCAACACGAAATGGTTTGACTTCAACGTTCGCGGCTTGGCCGGTTCATCGGACAAGTTGCTGTGCTTTTGTTCCAGTTGGTCGTGGAAGGTCAAGGTCGCTTTTTCACGTTTCCCCGTCATGGCGATGTCGATCGTTTTGATCACCTGGTCGCCCGTTGAGAACTTCACGACCTGCATCTCGCGAATCATGTCTCCCGGCACCACGCGGCCCAGGTTTTTGGCTTTAACTTCAAACACCGCATCGGAAGAGATATCGACGTAGATCCGTTCGTGCCGGGAGAGTGGGGACTTTTGTACAAACAACAGAATCCGCAGCGGTTGGCGATTGATCATCCGGCCGGTGACCTGGCAAGCTCTGAACTGATCGGCAGTTGTCTGCTCGGCGCCATCGATAATCATTTCGGTGATGGGCACATCAACCAATTCCAGGCGAGTGACGGGGGCAGCCATTTTGCCGTCGCGGTTGAACTCGCCGCTCATTCGCAGCACCATCCCTTTTTCGAGCAACTCATGGTGCAACTCGCCCGACACGGAAATTTCGGCTGGCAGCCGGACAATGTACTTTGCCTTGCCCAACGCCAGCGCGTCTTCGTCCACATTTTGGATTTTGAACAGTTCGACCTTGCCATCGGACAATTCGACTTCGATTTGCCCAGGTTTTAGTGCGCGGACGATTCCCGTGGTGGTGTAGCGTTCCAGTTCTTGGATCTGTGCCTGACAGATAGGGGCAGCCCACATGCCGAGGAATGCTATGGTCAACATCGACCGAGCGGACAAGAGTTTGTTGCAGCCCATTACAGTCTCCTGTGGAAAGACGTTATGCAGCCTATCAGCTAACGGTTACACGCTATCTCAAACGGCGCCTCATTGGTGAGTCAAAGCCCATACATGATGGTCACGCTGCGCAGTTTCTTGTAATCAATCGATCCCCGCTCAGTCGCAGGTGATGAACCTCGGTTTCATTGGCCGCGCCTGGTTCCATTGTTCAGGTCCGGTCTATTGCTCGGCCCGCGTCAACTCGAGGGTTCCGATTTAACCCGAGAATCATGATCGAGGCGTGAGCGGATACAGCTTATCATACTTGTCACGGAAGCTGGAACAAGAGTTATAGCCGTTTACGGGCCAGGGTCTGGTTCATTTGTCGGGCAATAAACTCGACTCGGTGAGCAGACGATGGCCGAGAACATGGACCTGACCGCTTGGCACCTCGCTCAACCAGGGCGTGACCGGTTACCAAGAATTTGACCGATGATTAGAGACCTGGTGAGCCAATGGGGCGCCAACTTGTCTATTGGGACAATTCGCATTTGAACGGTCTTCGACGCGGATCCATCGTTGTGTCAGTGAACTGGTTGTGACCCGAAAAACAGGCTACAATTCGAGGAGTTTTTTGAAGAGTTGAAATCGTCCATCGCCTGGGGATGTGGCGGAACTGGCAGACGCGCTGGACTTAGGATCCAGTGCCGCAAGGCGTGCAGGTTCGATTCCTGTCATCCCCACTGATCCACTCGAACACGAGAGGACGGTCTTTGTCGACGGCCGCGCGCGCAGGGTCCACTACGACGACCTCGGCCGCGTTGTGGTGACCATTGTCGGCAGCCATACGGCGGACGATTATCTCGAAATGACCGCAGTAACCGACGTCACGCAGCAGCGAATCACGACGATCGCGCTGACCAACGCATCCGGCGTCATGAGCGTGATGAACTATCTTGGGAACCGTCGCGATTGGTCTACCTGGGCGAATCGGTACACCTACACTGGCAGGGAATGGGATGAGTCGTTCAAGAGCTCCATTTCAGAGCTCGATGGTATGAACCCCTCCTAGCGCGTTTCGTGTCGAGGGATCCGCTTGGCTACGTGAATGGGATGAGTTTGTATCGGGGGTATTGGTTGCTGTCGAACTCAGATCCTTACGGGACTTGCGCAGTCACTCCGTGCGAGATTGGTGAGAAACTTGCATCGGTAATTGGGCAGGAAGTAACTTGGGGAGACCGCCGACGAGACGGCATCGATCTTGCGTACATGGTCACTGCGCTCGCAATTGCCACAAGTCCTGAAGGAGCGACTCTGGCTGATGTATTGATCCTTCCAAATATTACTGGCGATAGCTCATGGACAGGCGTAGCTGATTTCGATAGGGCACGAAACAGAGTGAGACGAGGGCTTGCGGCTGGACCGTGTTCTTTTTGGGTAAATCTCGAGTGCAAAGTGTGCAAGAAAGGAACATTCGTGCCGGCGTATTGGCACACGTCAACAAAATGGCACAAATGCGCCCTATCTCAGACGCAATGGGGCGCAGATGAGATTCGACGACGCGGAATACACAGTGGCCCTCTTGGTGGCGATCTTGCGTTTTGTGACGGCCTTAATCGAACGGCCATATGGACAATTCAACGACAATGCGAATTCCTAGTAAGTCAATCCTGCCAATGAGAAATCGTAGTTATTTATTCGTAGATTTCATTATGGTTGAATTGGCAGCGATCGTCAGTTCCAGTCGGCCGCATACATGTAACAACGGTGGCATTTATCTATCGACTCCCGATGCCTCGGACGATTGTTGTCTTGAAATCCTAAAGCGCCTGCGGGCCCGTGGCGTCAATAAGAACAAAAATTCATTCCATTTGTTGGTTGAGTTGCTTGTCGCAAAACGGTTTGGTTATGACGACTTGGCGACACTAGAATCAGCACTTGGAATTCAAGCGTCAACCACGGCAGATACAACGATGTTTTTTGTGTTTGGCTTGTGGACGATTCGAAGATTGGTTACGCTTTCCCATCCGCGGTTCCTTTCCTGTTGTTCTGAAGAATTGCTAATCTCCAAAACATGGATCAGAACCACGGTTTTCTGCAATACCAATTCGGCCCTACGGCCGCTAAAATGCATAAGATGATCGCCTAAGGTGCAGTGAAACCGATAGGAGTACAAAATGAGCTGCATCCGTTTGTGTTTCACGCTTATTGTCCACTTTGAATTGCCAAAGCGCTGCCGATCAGTGAGAGGTGTCGAAAAGAGGGTGCCAAACCAAAAAATGCCACTCAATTTACTCCTGCTGGTAGTATACTAGGGGAGAATCTGGTCTCATGCCGTTGCCCTGTTTAGGAGCCCGAAAAGTTCATTCTGAGACGAGACGGTTTATCCAGGAGACAGTTTTCAATGTTTGTTCGAAGCCTTTTTTTGGCATGCATTCTTTTCTTGTTCGGGTT
>DAOLCX010000085.1:0-7742 GCA_035327685.1 Pirellulaceae bacterium
TGCCAAACAACATCTGGCGGGAGATGGAATCCACTACGAACCCCGCTGGTTCAAACCGTGGCCGAGGATGATCCACGCGGAACATGATATTGCAGGAGACAGTTATCCTATCGGGGACATCTTTTTCGATGTGGGTGGCGTCAAAATCGGTTTTGAAATCTGCGAGGATGCCTGGGTTGGGACCAGACCGGGAGCCAGCCTCGCGGCGCGGGGTGTGGATGTGATTCTCAATCCGTCGGCCAGTCACTTCGAATTTGGCAAGAACGCCGTGCGCCAACGCTTTGTTTTGGAAGGGAGCCGAGCCTTCAACGTCAATTACGTCTATTCCAACCTGTTGGGGAATGAAGCCGGGCGATCGATTTACGATGGCGGAGGCCTGATTGCAGCCGCCGGTCGGTTTGTGGCCGAAGGAGCGCGGCTGTCGTTCCAGCCCGTGACGATCACTTCGGCCACCATCGATATTGACGCCACCCGCATGACCCGCGCCCGCAGTGGAAGTTTTGAACCCGAAGTCGATGGCGACGAATCAGATGTCGTGAAAGTTCCTTTTGTCTGGCCGAATTGCAAACCGGCGGCACCAGTGGTCAAACCGGCGACGTGGGAATCTTCCGCGGAACTGAAATGCGAAGAATTCAGTCGAGCCGTGGCGTTGGCATTATTCGATTACCTCCGCAAGAGTCGCTCCGATGGATTTGTGGTTTCGTTGAGCGGCGGAGTCGATTCGGCATCGGTCGTCGTGTTGGTTCGGACAATGATCGACCTGGCCTTGAAGGAACTCAGCGGACCCGAGTTTGCCGCGCGACTGCGCGTACAAGACTTTCCTCCACAAGCCGATGCTGCCTGGTGGTGCCAACGTCTTTTGACAACGGTCTATCAAAAAACTCGCAATAACTCGGATGTGACAGAAAACGCGGCTCGCCAGGTGGCTGAAGCGATCGGCGCCAAACACTACCAACTGGAGATCGACGCGATCGTCGATCACTTTGTCGAAGCGGTCGGTGCGGCCATTGGCCGACCATTAAAATGGCCAGACGACGACTTGCCTTTACAAAACGTCCAAGCCCGATCTCGGTCGCCTGCCGTCTGGTTATTGGCCAATCTAAAGAACGCCCTATTGCTCGCCACCAGTAACCGCTCAGAAGTGGGGGTGGGGTATTGCACGATGGACGGAGACACCAGTGGGGGGCTCAGCCCATTGGCTGGGATCGATAAACACTTTCTGAGACACTGGCTGCGCTGGATGGAATCGACAGGGGTCACGGGGCTACGGCCTTGGCCAGAGTTGAGTGCCGTTAACCGACAAACTCCGACGGCAGAGTTGCGTCCACTGGCGGACAAACAAACGGATGAAGGCGACTTGATGCCCTATGAAATACTGGACCGCATCGAACGACTGGCCATTCGCGACAAATTGATGCCTATCGACATCTGGCAGCGATTGGCAGCCGAATATGCCGATGTCGGGGGGCGGACGTTGGCCGGATGGATCGCCAAGTTTTTCCGGCTATGGTGCCGCAACCAATGGAAGCGAGAGCGATTGGCACCGTCATTTCATTTGGATGATGAAAATCTGGACCCCAAGACCTGGTGCCGCTTTCCCATTTTGTCCGGAGGCTTTGAACGAGAGCTACAGGAACTTCAAGACTACGTCGAACAAGCTGTGGATGAAAAACCGTGAAGCCTGGCGATTTCCTGTCGAGACTGCGCGAAAGTGCGCGAGAGCGCCAGCGCACCATTGTTTTTCCCGAACCCGGCGACCCGCGAGTGATCGAGGCCGCACGGATGTTAACCGAGCAGTCGATGTGCCAGGTGATCTTGGTCGATCCACCAGCCGATCATGGATTGGATCGACGAGTCCGCATCGTCTCAACAAGTGATCGAGCACTCCGACAACGGTGTGCACAGCAGTTATTTGAGAATCGGCGGCACAAGGGGCTCTCGTTGGATGGGGCCGTCGAAGCACTCGAAGACCCCATCATGTTCGCCGCAGTCCTGGTCCGGATACGAGAAGCCGATGCGGGAGTTGCTGGGAGCGTGGCTACCACGGCACGGGTGATTCGCGCTGGATTGTATGGGATTGGCGCGCCCCCTGATCGACGGCTCGTTTCCAGCTTCTTTTTGATGGAATCGCCGCAAGGAAAGGAATTAACGTTCGCCGACTGTGCTGTGGTCCCTGATCCGACGGCCGAAGAATTGGCTGAGATCGCAGTGACATCTGCCGCCAACCATCAGTGTTTGGTGGGGGACGAACCGCGCGTCGCCATGTTGTCGTTTTCCACGAAGGGCAGTGCAGAACATCCACGAGTGGACAAAGTCCGCCAGGCCACTGAGATCGCCAGGCAACAGGCGCCTCACTACGCCATCGATGGCGAACTGCAACTGGATGCCGCCTTGGTCCCCGCGGTCGGTGCCAGAAAAGCCCCGGACTCTCCCGTGGCAGGGCGCGCCAACGTGCTGGTCTTTCCAGACTTGGACAGCGGCAATATCGGCTACAAACTGGCTGAGCGAGTAGGTGGCATGCGCGCCATCGGCCCGATTGTGCAAGGACTGGCCCAGCCCTTTCTGGACCTCTCTCGCGGCTGTTCCGTTGACGATATCGTCAACGTCGCCCTCACGGCCGCCGTCCTCAGTTGAACGAAAAACGGGGACAGGTCCCGTTTAGGTGTTCGGCCTGCCGGGCGGGGGGAGCATTGATTGCAATCCCAGCGTCTTGGCAATCGATTCGATCCAGGCGGGGTTTCCCTAAGGCGTCCCGCGAGCCACACTTCGGCGGAGTGCTGCCAACTCCCCTTCGCTGACCGGTTCATTAACATAGTCTTTCCATCTTGGCAGCTTCGGCATTTTGAGAACATGGTACACCATTCCGCCGCGCGCGACGCGAGCTGTCCTGGGCATATCCAAAAACTACAGAACCGCAAGCCGGTTGTCAAAAACGGGACCTGTCCCCGTTACCTACCACGTTCAATTAGCCTGTGCATTCACCACCGGTGGACGATGGCAACACCTCTTGTTATGAAGGATGGGTTGATGGCCATCATTTGGGGCCAAGAGCCCGTGCCTTTGACACTGCGACACTATGTGAGCAACGATCCCAATCACCAACTCAATCGCTGGAATTTAAAATGGCAAAAACTGGAGACCGTTCCCCGATGAAAATGGACCTAATTCTTTGTCCCGTGGATTTTTCTACGTGCTCCGATGCTGCCGTGGAACTGGTAGGACAATTGTGCATCCATCGGGGACCGGAAACACACGTCGTCCTGTTGAATGTCATCGAGCCCGGTAGCGAGGCCAGTGAACCGACAAGTATGGCAGGCGCTTTTACGAACCGAGCGAAACGAGAACTGCGTGACTGGCCCGTGCTGGCGAGCAAACTATCGGTCAAGCAATTAACGCTGAAAGGCTCGCCCGCTGCTCTTATCGTGGAGTTTGCTCGTCAGAAAAAAGTGGATGTGATCGTTATGGGAACCCATGGCCGGACTGGGTTAACGAAAATGTTGCTGGGCAGCGTGGCGCAAAGCGTTATGAACGACGCACCCTGTCCAGTGGTCGTTGTCAAACCGCCAGCGACCGCAAAAGGCTAAACCGGTAAGCCAGCGCATGCGGGAATTCTGATCGCCGCCCGCCGATTTAACTTTTTCTGGCAGGTAATTCCTGTCCGAATGCCCCTGGCGTTCGTTTACTCTTTGACAATTTGGTTTTGAGTAGTGAGCCGTCGGCGTGGTGATCCGGGTCGAGGGGGATTTGAGAAAACGAGATTTACGAAGACCAGTCCTTACAAAGGACTTCGGCCTGCTGCAGCACGAGCTCAGTTGCACGTTGCTGTAAATCTGGCGGGTAGCCGTGCTCGCGCAAAATCCGCTTGACCATCACGCGGATTTGAGCGCGGGCGTTCTCTCGCACCTGCCAGTCAATGGTGACGCTCTGCTTGACCCGACGGAAAAGTTCCTGCGCGAGGAACCGGAGTTTGTCGTCGCCGATCACCTCCCTGGCGCTCGCGTTTTCCGCCAGCGCGTCATAGAAGGCGACCTCGTCGTCCGTCAGTCCCATCTCGTCACCGCGCGACTGTGCCGCTCGCATTTCCCTGGCAATGCGGATCAACTCGTCGATGACCTGGGCAGCCTCGATGGCGCGGTTCTGGTACTTTCGCACCGCCTGCTCGAGCATCTCGGCGAACGACCGGGCCTGTACCACGTTCTTCCTCATCCGCGTCTTAATTTCGTCGTTGATCAGCTTCTTCAGCAACTCGAGAGCAAGGTTACGCTGCGGCAATTGTCGGACGTCGGCCAGAAATTCATCGGATAGGATCGAGATATCCGGCTTCTCCAGTCCGGCGGCGGCGAAGATGTCGACTACCTCCGTCGAGTAAACCGCGCGCGACACGAGTTGGCGGATCGCCGACTCCATGTCATCCGGCGACCTTTTACTCTCGGACATCGTCACCTTGACCAATGCCGACCGAATCTCCTGGAGCAGACCGACCTCGTCGCGGATCGCCATCGCCTGCGTGTCCGGAACCGCGAGAGCAAAAGCCTTCGAGAGATCGCCAACGGCCTGAACATAGCGCGTCTGCGCGTCTTGCAGAGGATGATCCCGATCGAGGGCTTGTCGTCCGGATGACGCAACAGGTCGTCCACGGCGGAGAGGTAGAAATTCATCTTGCCCGCGTGCTCGGGCTTGAAGGGGCGGGCCTTCAGGTCGATCACGACATAGCAGCGCAAGCGCAGGTGATAGAAGAGGAGGTCGAGGTAGAAGTCCTCGCCGTCCACCTCCAGATGCACCTGCTGGCCCACGAAGGCGAAGCCCGCGCCGAGTTCCAGCAGAAACCTGCGGATGTGGTCGAGCAGCCCGCGCTCCAAATCGCGCTCGGCCGATTCAGTGCGCAGCGTCAGGAAGTCGAAGTTGTAGGGGTCGCGGATGATTTCGGCGGCGAGGTCCGACTGCGGGGCGGGCAGCACGGCCCTGAAGTTGGTGACCGCCTTGCCCTGACGCTCATGCTGACCGGATTCGATCCAGTGCGTGAGCATGGCGCGCGACCAGCCGTTGGCGATTGTCTGCCGAGCGTACCAGAGGCGAACGGCAGAGTCTTTCAGCTTCTGCAACAGGACGATGTTGTGACCCCAGGGGATTTGTGCAACAAGCTGTTGCACAATTTCACGGTCCTGCCAGGTCTCCGCGAATGAGCGCATGTACTTCAAGTTGCGCGGGGACAGCACTTTCATCTCAGGAAAAGCGGTGCCCAGATCGTCCGCAAGCCGGTCAATGACTTTCGCCCCCCATCCCTCGGCTTTCTGTCGGGAAAGAATGGTTTGGCCGATCTCCCAGTAGAGCAACGTCAACTCACGATTGACCGCGAGCGCTGCTTTGACCTGGGCGGTCCGGATACGTGATTTGATGTCATCAAGAAGTTCAGAGTAGTTTGTCGGCAATTGTGCAGCAGGCTGTTGCACCATTGACTTATGGAATTGACTGCCTTTCTTATTCGCCATAACCCAGCACCTCCAGATTGCGGCGGATGGCGGTGTCGAGTTCCGCGCCTTCAGCCATCTGCTCGTACAACTCGGCGGAAAGCTCGGCCATCTTTTCTTCGAAGGGGATGCCGTCGTCCTCAATCTCTTCCGCGCCGACGTAGCGACCGGGTGTCAGGACGTGGCCGTGGGCTTCGATCTCCTTGAGCGCGGCGGCCTTGCAGAATCCGGCTTTGTCCTCGTAGTTGCCCGCACCCTTCTCGCCGCGCCAGGCGTGGTAGGTGCGGGCGATCTCCACAACTTCATCGTCGGTCAGTTCACGATGAACGCGGTCGGTCAACACGCCGAGTTTGCGGGCGTCGATAAAGAGGGTCTCGCCGTGCCGGGCGCGGAATCCGCGTTCCTTGTCGGCCCCCTTGTGGCGGGTCAGGAACCAGAGGCAGGCGGGGATCGGCGTGGTGTAGAAGAGCTGGCCGGGCAAGGCGATGATACAGTCCACCATGTCGGCCTCAATGATGGCCTTGCGGATTTCGCCTTCGCCCGAGGTGTTGCTGGTGAGCGAGCCGTTGGCCAGAACGAAACCGGCGGTCCCGTGGGGCGCGAGATGGTGGAGGAAGTGGAGAATCCAGGCGTAGTTGGCGTTGCCGCCGTCCACGTGTACGGATGAGCCGTCTTTCTGCTTGCGTTCGCCACCTGCCGGAAGTGAGAATTGAGCATTCCCCGCAGACTGATCGAAGCGTCGCCAGCGGACGTCGTTCTTGACCTTGGAGTAGCCCCAGTCCTCCATGTTGAACGGGGGATTGGCGAGGATGTAGTCGGCCTTGAGATCCTTGTGCTTGTCGGCGAGGAAGCTGTCGCCCCATTCGATCTTGCCGTCGATGCCCCGGATGGCGAGGTTCATCAGGCACAGTCGCCAGGTGGTGTTGTTGGATTCCTGGCCGTAGATGGAGATGTCGCGGCGGACGGCGGGCGAGACCTTGGCCTTCTTGCCGTTGCCGTTGCTGGAGGCGTGGGACTGTATGAACTTGGCGGCCTGGACGAACATGCCGCCTGAGCCGCAGCAGGGGTCGAAGACGCGGCCCTTGTAGGGTTCGAGCATCTCGACCAGCAGTTTGACCACGCACTGGGGCGTGTAGAACTGTCCTCCGAGCTTGCCTTCGGCGGCGGCGAACTTGCCGAGGAAGTACTCGTACACCCGGCCCAGCACGTCGCGCTCGCGGGCCTGCTTGTCGCCCAGGCCGATGGTGGCGATCAGGTCGATGATCTCGCCGAGGCGGGCCTTGTCGAGGGCCGGGCGGGCGTAGTCTTTGGGGAGCACGCCCTTGAGAACCTTGTTGTCCCGCTCAATCGCCGTCAGCGCGTCGTCAACCAGTGTGCCGATCTCGGGGCGCTTGGCATTTTTCTGAAGGTGGGACCAGCGGGCCTCGGGCGGTACCCAGAAGATGTTGTCGGCCAGATATTCGTCCTTGTCCTCAGGGTCAGCGTGCTTGTCACCCTGCAGCGCGGTGAACTTCTCCATGAAGGCGTCGGAGATGTACTTGAGGAAGATCAGGCCGAGGACGACGTGCTTGTACTCGGCGGCGTCCATGTTGCCGCGCAGCTTGTCAGCGGCCGCCCACAGCTTGTCTTCGAACCCCAGGTTGGCAGTTCCAGTATTCGACGTTTTGCTCTTGGCCATCCGCCCGCCACTTCTTCCGTTTCAAAATCAATCTACTTTGCCTTGACCGGTTTCGCCGCTTTCTTCAGCAATTTTTCCAGATCGGTTCGTTTGAACAAACGATAGCCATTCACTGGATTTCGGTGCATCGGAATCTCGCCTCTTGCCGCCCATTTGCGGAGCGTGTTGTGGTGAATTCCGAGGTACTCTGCCGCCTCAGCGGTGTGCATGTACTGCGACAATTTGGTCATCTTTGGTTCTCCGGATTTGGCTGAACAGCGCCGAGGCACTAGTTTATCCAACTCTACACGGGCAATACATCCCCTTCCAAGGTTAAAGTGTCCCGCCAAATCTGGCCAACCCCTGGAAATCAGGGAAATTCCTGCCCGAATCTCGCCAGCCGCGCTTGAACGGTTTCGATTTCCATGGCTCCATGTGTGTTGTCGCAAGACAGATTTACAAACCCCAAACACAAGGAGAACCAAACGATGAAGATGACGAACGAACGCTTCGAAGACGACCTGGGCGGCCACCTGCGGATCACCAAGACTTGGCGGCAGGTGTGGGGCGGGCCTCGGGTGGCGGAACCTCGGTTTGCGGAACCACTGCGGGCCATC
>DAOLCX010000086.1:0-7707 GCA_035327685.1 Pirellulaceae bacterium
ATACTCACGAGTTCTGCCATAGCGTGTTAAGTTTTCGGGCTGGCATCGACTCGTCCAAATCGGACTGGTGGCAAGAAGGCGTGGCCAACTACTATCAACTTCGCTTTCATCCTCAGCAGAATTTGTCGCAAATTGTGCGGCAAGGTTTGGGTTCGGAGCAGCTTCGGACGCCTTGGGCGGAACTGTGTGCTGGCGGCGATGTGCCTTTAGACCGGTACTGGCAAGTGGCGACTTTGCTGGGAATGCTGGTCGAACGTGGGGAATATCGATCGCGGCTTCCCGCGCTGATGGATGCATTCCGCGCAGCGGGATCAACCGATTTGCGATCGCACCTGGAAGTTGTCCTGGGCAAGACCTGGGAGCAACTGGACGCCGATTGGCAAGAATGGTGCCGTAAGAAGTATTGATAACGGTGCGCCAAGTTTTCTAAATTGACGGTGCCCCCATTCGCGAGAAGGTACACGCAAATCGGCTTTGAATTAACTTGTCCTGGAAACGCTGGAATCTACTTCACCAACACATCATGGCTGTGACCTGGTAATTGCTCGATGCCAAACGCCACCGCGACGCCGAGTAACAGCATCACCGACAACCAGACTCGGTCGTGCGAATGAAAATGGACCTCAGGGAGCAGGTCGCCTAGCGATATACACAAAAAGACCCCGGCAGAAAAAGCCAGGGCCAGCCCCAGCACGATCGACTGATAGTCCACAATCTGGTTCAGCGAGACGATAAACAACAGGGCGCCCAAAGGGCAGACCGTCGCGAAAACCAGATTGACGATCGTTTGCTGTTTTGCGTTCCAGCCACGCGCTTTCATCAACGCGGTGATCGCAAATGCGTCGAGTGGTTTGTGCAGCGCGATGGCCAGAAAAGTCCCCAATCCGGCCCAGCGGCCGTGCCCGGATTCAACCTGAAAGGCCGCGGCTAATGCCAGTCCGTCCAACAACGTGTGTAGTCCCAAGCCTATGCACAATCCAATCCAACTGATCGGACGTTCGGCGTGCCCGTGTTTGGGCACAGGTTCCGCAACATGGGCATGCAGACCCTGGCAGCTTTGCGAATGCTCGTGAGGTTGTTCGCACTCGCTACCCGTGTCATGGCTGTGGAAATTGAACAAACGAATCAAGAAAAACATCGCGAGCAATCCTGCCAGGCAAGTGAGCATGGCATTGGAAACGCGGCCCAATTCCACAATGGAATGCGGCAACAAGTGCAGCAGGGCCACACCCAACATCACCCCTGAGACAAAACTGATCACGAACTGGACACGGCGATGGGTAAACTTCACGAATTGCGGCAATGAGCCGCCAAACACGGAAGCGGTCGCGATCACAATGCAATAAACGACCAATAAAAGATACATGTGCAATGCCGTTGCGCTCGATGTTGAATGCCGGTGGATTCACGCCCATACTCAGACACGCCACAACTCGCGCCTCAATACGGCGGAGGATGATTGTAGAGGGAACAGGTCACCATCTACAAGAACCGCTCGAGATTTAAGCATCTCTGGCAGTCAAGCGGAACTGCAAATCGACCCAAGTCGAGAGTCTTTGTCGGGAAACCGACATAGGATGGCGATGTCGTTTGTCTCGACCACCGCACACGGAGTCACCCATTCTATGGTGCATCTCGAGACTGTGTTCCAATCGGCATGAGATGGCAACTAACCAAAAGGGTCACGCCAATCCAGCATGACCCCTTTTGTAGTGACCTCAAATCCGTGGGTGGCCTGATTACCAACCGACGTTGGTCCAACCGGCGTTGACCGGAGCGGCCTCTGTGTTGTTGGCTGGACCGAGCGGACGAGCCAAAAACTCGCGGGTGGGCTGGACAGTTTCTATTTCCGGTTGCGGAACGGCGGTTGATGTGTAGCTAGCCAATCGCACCGGCGTATAACCCCAGCGCTGATGAGTGGGAGTCGCGTCAACCGTCAAGTTGTCAAATGACGGCACCGAGCGAGCCGGCGGTAAGTAAGGTTGATTCACCGGCGTTTGAAGTTTGGGAGCCGTCGGATAGGCGGCTCCAGGATGGCCGTGCAATTGTTCCAACACGGGGCGCTGCATCGATTGAGGATTCACTGAATTCAAGGTAGGCGGCAGGTCTGCCGGCGTTGGACTCGACATGTACGGCGCCGGATTGTAACTGCCAGACGGCATGACGCTGTACGATCCATTCGTACTCAGCGTTCCGTTCGGAGTCAGGACAGAGGCACCGACTGCCGGTGCATTCGGATCGTAGTAAACGGGACTCGATCCGGGCACTCCACAACTGGTGCACCCGTTGTTCGCCGCAGGAACGGCACAACCAACACACGGTGCCGCTTGCGAGGCGGGGGTCACATAGGTAACCGGTACCGAATAATTCTCAGTCCGATACACCGGGCGATAAGTCGTGTAGGGCACTTGCTTCTGCTGCCAACTATAAGTCGTACAGGGTTTCATACAGGTTACAGTGCAACCCGTGCAGGGGTCGGTGTTCGTCACTGGACGATACTGTGTGACAGGGACCTGCTCCCAGGTCGTGCGGTATGCCGTATGGGGTACGTAGTTGACTACGACGCGCGAACAAGTCTGCATGCATGTCGTTTGGCACTGTCCGGGCTGTAAACCGCAAGCCATCGAGGGCTGTGGAGTCGCACAGGGGCGGCGGCCGCGCAACCAATCCAACAACGGACCTCCGTTGGCTGCGTTGGGGAAAGAAACCGCCAACAACGTGCCGACGATCAGCCCCACTCGGATTACTCGCGATGCTCTCATGGTATTTCCACTCCTGGCACTGGACATTCAAAAAAGGCCAACCGCGGATACTAACGAACCGCGACTTGATAAAGACTAGTCCACGCAACCGCCTTCAACATGAGGAAAAACGTCGATTCCTTGGAAATTTTCCCCGTCAAATGCCGAACATTCCGAACAGGTAAACCTGTCCGGCATATTGGCTCCATCTCCGCAACGGGAAACAGTACGCGAAACCAAGATAGCCGGTTCAAAGATTTCGGAAATGCGTCGGATGACGATTACACGGAAGGTTGCGAAATGACTGCCCAGGCTGCGGCAACAATTTCCGCATGATCGAACGCCAGGGGAGGCAATCGGTTCAGGTGATGCCAGGCTGTTTCGCGGGCGTCATCGCCGGCTCGTGCAACTGTTTCCGATGGAACCTGGGCAAGAAAGGCCACACTAATCACGCGTCCTCGCGGATCACGATCGATTCGGGAAAACGCGCCGACCTGTACCAATTGGTCCGGTGAAACCCTAACGGAAGTCTCTTCCAGCAACTCGCGGCAAGCGGCAGCTTCGAGAGTCTCGTCGATATCCATAAACCCTCCGGGTAGCGCCCAGCATCCCTCGAATGGATCATGTCCGCGGCGAATTAGCAATGCCTCGGACCCGTCTGCGACCGGTCGGACGATCACCAAGTCCACACTGACGGAAGGTTTCGGATAGTCTTTGCTCATCCCCTAAGCCCTACTAATATCGCCAAATCCAGGTCACATGAAGTCGATTGTCGATGATGTCCCGTCGTTCCGTCAGCGGAAATTCCCAAGCCACACCAAACTCAGAAAGTCGATGCGGTTTGAATGCAACACCCACGGCCTGGGTCGCGATGTCGTTTCCAAATACTACACTGGAAAACATCATTCGACTTGTCATTTCAGGGATCCTGATTTGCACGGCTTGGACAAATTGTAACCTTTTACGAAATGTAGGGTACGTGGAGCAAGTCGTTCCACAAAACATGGTAGCTTGGACGAATCGATCGGCGGCACTCACAGGGTTTCGATCTACAACATGACGACTTGCGGAACGCATCAGAACCAAGCTTGGCCATCAATACCATGAACGGTTATGAAAAATTGCATCTGTGCTCTTGCGCATGGGTCAGTCCCTTAAAGTGTCCAATAACCTCCGGCAAATTCAGTAATACGCTGTTGGCGAACAGGCTCATCGCAAGCGGTAAATTTTCCAAAGAATTTGTGCATTTCCTGGGCGTCGAGTCCTGTCCTAGACCTGAAAAAGACTTCTGCCCCGCCCTTGGCGATGCCTGCCCATTCCAGGTTGCGCTTGAGATGGATGTTCACCTTACCAAAAAAAGAAGGCGGGCCTGATCTGGATCGATCCGGCCCGCCTATGTCAGTTTTTCGTCTGATTTTCGGCCAATACTAGTTTGGCTTAGTAGCCATCGTGGTCGGGGAGATCAAATATCAGTCCCACCACCATTGGCCTTCAGCCAGATTCTCAACGCCATGGGCTTGTCGCTTTTGCTCGATGGCACCGTCTGCATCTTGTTTGATGCGATCGGAATTGAGCGCGACGCGGGGTTGGAAGTTGACTCCTCCAGCGATCGGACAGACGAACATGTTATTCTTCCAGTAGGCGTTCACGACCGGCTCAACATATTGAGGTGCCGGGTGGATCTCTACAGGCATCTGCGATTCCGACCCAAACAGCGACATGTTCCACGACGCCATTTGGTAGAAATTGGATTTCTGAATGAAGGCTGCCGCGATCGACAGATCGATCAGGTTCCGCAGTTCACCGTAAAGCTGCATCCGTTGGGATAATGCTTCGTAGTTATTCGTAAACGACTCACAGAACAGACGACTGGCTCGATTTGCTTGTCCGGTTTGTCGGCGATTGCCTTGGCCATCAACGCGGTCATCTTCGGCGGCCAAGCGGACACCGTTGCCGACCAATTGCATGGCCAAACCGTCTTGGCTGACATGCACGCGGTCGTAATTCGGTTGGAAAAACCACCGGATCAATGCATTTGAAGAAACGGCGGCCGGTTCAGAATTCTGAATCCAGGTCACAATCGGCACGGGGGGTACGAACAAACCCATCCCGATGAGCTTCATGTTGTAGTCAGCTTCGGTCATGATTCGGGCAAAGCGTGTCGTTGGCGGAACGCCTTGAATGGTCACAACTTGCAATCCTAAAGCTTGACGATAGGCCTGCACCACATTGACTTCATCACCCGCTCGCAATTGACGGATATTTCGTTGCAACGTGGCTGCGGTATCGCGTAGCCTTTGGGTTCCCTCTGGCGTGGGATCAATCGAGCATGAGATCACGCGGGTTCGATCGCCTTCTGGTCCAAAGGCGCGCAGCGCGACGATCAGATCTTCCAAGTGAAGTGTAGCTTGTCCGGTTTCGGTCCCGACGACACGGTTTTGTCCGTTCAGGAAAAACCCTTCAGCCGGTCCGGCGATGACAATATCTTTTGAGTGCGGATAGAAAAACACATATTCAACGCGAGTCAGTCCGGCCAGGTACCTCATCTCAGCGGGAATAGGTTTGCCTTCGGCACGAAGTCTGGCGATCTCGCTTTCCAGTCGATTGATGGAAACCATCCGCATCGGACTGGGCTGTTGCAATTGCGGACTCAGTTTGGCTTTCGCAGCCATCGCTTTTTGGCGGTCCAGCATGCCCGTGGGATCGGTCAACATTTTCAGTCGCAACACGCCGTCCGCGTTGATTTCAACACCGCCCGAGGGCGAGGCATCGCCACCGTCATCATCACCACCGCCGTTTCCGCCTTGTCCGCGAGCAACTGCTGCGAACAATACCGCCAGAGCAAACCCCGTGGTCAACATCAAATTTTTTGGCCATCGCATGAACATCACAGCCTGCGCTCCTGTTATTATCTGTCGAATCGATGGATGCGAACAAATTGGAAGAGAGCGATTGCTCTCGCGCCGCATACCCATGACGATTTGCCCCTCGCGCCCGACTCACCGCCGATGTCGCTTCGTCATTGTCGTCAACTTACCTTTCATAGTAATCGGCGAAATGCTTTCCATCAAGAAAATCGCAATATTTCCGGCCTGATCAAGCAGGAGCTTGTCGTTTTTGCGGGTTTTCCCAGAAAATCTCAGTGGTCAGATTACGCCAACCCGGTAGCTCCAGCGGGCGGATCGCGGTTCGGACTCCGCGACCTGAATCGGAAAAATGCGGATTTGCCGCCCCGTCACGGAATACTGAAGCCGTCCGCCAAGGGCTTGGATCGCCCAGCGGAGAGTCCTGTTTTCAATCCGCAGGGAACAGGTGTCAAACCCCTCGGAGTCAGTGTTGACCTCGACAGCCTCGCATTGAGCGCCCAAGACATATGCCGATTTAAAGTCAGGTGGCCAACAATGATGGTCGCGGGTACCCGTCGCAGCAATATCGAACTCCAGGCCATGCCGAGGTTGGACGCCGGCACTTGTCATCAAACGAGCGGTGATGGACCAATGCGTTCCTCCCGCACTTCCTAAACCAAATGCCACCGGTTCGCCGTGAACCGACTGGACATGGATTTGTTGCAGAGGCGGGCTCAATGGCCAACCATGGGCGCCTTGGTTCTCGACACTCGTCATGAGCGTCAACAGTTCGCCGCCCGCACAAATTGCGATGCGGTGTTGCCACCGATCACCGATCCAATTCCATTCGAGGGTCAGTCGTTCATCCCGGTAGTTACCGTCCGCAATGGTCTCTACCAACTGCAATGAAGGTTTAGTCACTCGCGGCTGGTTCATTTTTTACTCGCCAGCGCAGGTAGGCATCCAAGAAACCTTGGATGTCTCCATCCAGAACACGATGGAAGTCGCCCATCGAGTAGCCTGAGCGCGTATCTTTGACGCGCTGATCGGGATGCAGGAAGTAATTGCGGATTTGGCTACCGAAACCAACGCGGGCTTTGTTTTGGTACTTGGCCGCTTCGGCCTGTTCGCGTTTGAGCTCCTCGGCGCGAGCCAATTGAGCGCGCAACATTTTCCAAGCCGTGGCCCGGTTCTTGTGCTGACTGCGCTCCTGTTGGCATTGCACCGCAATACCGGTCGGCAGGTGTGTGAGACGCACGGCGCTGTCAGTTTTGTTGACATGTTGGCCCCCTGCCCCACTGGCCCGATAGGTATCCACGCGGACGTCGGCCTCGTTAATTTCGATATCGGCACTTTCCGCGACCTCCGGGGTGACGTCAATGGCGGCGAAACTGGTTTGACGTTTTCCTTCGGCGTTAAAGGGACTGATGCGAACCAGTCGGTGCATGCCGGTCTCGCCTTTGAGGTAGCCATATGCCATCGGACCGCGGATGGCGATGGTGGCGCTTTGGATACCTGCCGCGAGGTCGTCCTGACGATCCAGAATTTCGACCTGGTATTCGTTGGCCTGAGCCCATTGAATATACATTCGCAGCAACATTTCAGCCCAATCGTTGGCGTCCGTCCCTCCATCGCGGGCATAGATCGAAACTATCGCGTTACATAGATCATGGGGCCCGTCCAATAACGACCGCAGTTCGAGGTCGTCCAGGAGGCGCTCCAATCGCTCGATTTCGGCGATGATTTCCCCGGCGCTATCGGGGTCGCTTTCGGCCAATTCCAACAAAGGCTGCAAATCCTGCCCGGACGAACTCAACTCGTCGAGTGGGGCCGTCAATCGTCTCAAGGATTTCAATTCTTGGATCGTTTGTTGGGCCGCTTCCTGGCGATCCCAGAAATCTGGCGCCGACATCAAGGACTCAATTTCACCAATGCGCCGCTTTTTTGCATCGTAGTCAAAGACTGTCTCGCAGCAGAGTCACCCGTTGCAGGATATGTTCGGCGCGGTCGTAGTATTGTGAGTCCATCGATATCGTTACACTGCAAGTGGCGGTTTTTTGTAAGTTCTTCGAACCACCCCCCAGGGGGAATCAAAGACGATTCTATGAATTTTTTTCGCC
>DAOLCX010000087.1:0-7693 GCA_035327685.1 Pirellulaceae bacterium
ATTTCCAGATTGGCCAGCGATTCCATTTCCTTCATGGCCTGCCGCAACGAATCAACGGTTTCGGCCACGACATGCCGGGGAACTGACGCTGGTTGGGCCGGATTGGTCGCCTCCAGTAAATTGACCAAAGCTTGGACCTGGAACCGCCAATAGTTTCTTTCAGCCGGGGCCAGTGACTCTGGCTGTTCATCTTCAAGTAACGACAGCTGCCTGCGCAACAATTGCAACAATTGATCAGATACCTGCCAATAGTCGGATTGTTCGTCGGTGAGGTCGCTCCGTACCACTTGTTGGGCAACAAAGGTCGATAGTTCGCCGATCTTCTGCTCAAGTTGCTCCGCAGAGGGCAGTCCACAGACATCTGAGTCAGAAGAGTAAGCCACAACCGCAGATGCCCGGCACTCTTCGATTGGGCGGAGGAACGCAAACCACCGGCAATAGCTGTGGCAACACTGTAAGGCGGCCCAAGCCGCTCGTTCGGGCCATTCATCACGCAATTCGATGTTGACCAGACCTGGTTGCGAAGTGCATCGATCCGCGTCACAGATTGTTTTGCTCACGCCATGTTCACCTGTCTGGTTGTCCTCGTCCGAACTTGGCAAGGCAACCACATCGGTTTGCGGATCTGGTTTGGGGACATCCGGGTGTTCGTGTTGTTTTTCCGTTGAGAGATCATCCAGCCCGGTAGGAACAGGCGATTCAAACGCAACCAATTGGATGCTTTCGTCGAGAGCAGGAATTGACGAATCATCCGCTGGTTGTGGATCAACCCGCACAACGTTCGGTTGTGGGGGCATCTCGTCCGCACGAGGCGCCAACAAACCGGGCGGATTCAGCGGTCGATTGGGAAGCGGATATCCATCGCTTCTCATTTTGAATGCGGGCGACTGTGACGTGAACTGGAACGCAGGAATCGACTCGCCGGGAGCATTCGTTCGAGGCAGGTCGCTTTCAGACTGAACGATCGAGCGATCAGCGTACGGCGCCGTCCCGTTCGTGAGTTGATGACGATACAAGTCGGAACGAGGTTCCGGTGGGCGCAATTCCTGCTTGGGCGACCTTCTGCCTGAGTTCCACGGCGCACAACCGCCCGCCACTACCAACAACATCAGGAAAACGGCATGAGACCACGGGGCAACCCTAGTCCATATTTGCAAACTGAATCTGCCAATTGTCATTGCGACATCCTTGTCATTACCGTCGGGCCGCAGAGCATAGACAAACCCGGTTCCCATGAAAATACCAACCTTTCCTGCAAAAAGCCGGGTAACCGTTAAAGGAATTGGTTGAAACGCCGTGATTTTGGGACCATTGCCCTCGATGGCTCCGGCCTCTGTATTCCGGCCTCTGTATAGAGGTGGCCCACCGTCGCGAGGTGAACAATTGAGGGCAATTTTTCTACAATGACTTGGACGGTTACAAATCCGGTTGCCAGCGGGCCGGCAGATGTCAAAGATCGCGAGATCGTTAAAGTTTTCCTAAATTGCCAGCCGATAAAACGGGTGATAGTCCGGGGGGATTTTGTAATTTGGCAGAATCAGTCTATGTCCTCGGCAAGCTCGACCACGCGAACAAACGATCAGCCATCCGGTGGCGTCGCTCTACGTTTTGCCGACTGGCTAGCGGCTTGGGGCAAGCTCACGATCGATTCTCTGATTGCATTTGGCGACTTTTCGTTGTTTTGCTATCGCACGATGGTATGGTTGTTCACACGGTTTCCCCGGTTTGAAACGTTGTGGCCAAATTTCCATCAGGTCGGCGTGTCCAGCTTGCCGGTGATCGCATTGACTGGGACTTTTATTGGAATGGTATTGGCCGTCCAGAGTTACTTTCAATTCCGTCAGTTGGGTTTGGAGACGCGGTTGGGCGGGGTCATCAATTTGACCTTGGTGCGTGAATTGGGTCCGGTGTTAGCAGCGACGATGCTGGCTGGCCGAGTGGGAAGCGCGATGGCCGCCGAGTTGGGGACTATGCGCGTCACCGAGCAAATTGACGCGTTGGCCGCCATGGGTTCCAACCCCATCCGATATTTGGTCATTCCTCGGTTTCTTGCCTGTCTATTTTTGATTCCCACATTGACGATCATGGCGGACTTCATGGGGGTCGCCGGCGGGCATTTCTACAGTGTGATGGTGTTGAATATTGACCTTCACCATTATTGGTTCAACAGCGCTCAATTTGTGGGCAACTACGACCTGTTTGTGGGTATCTTCAAAAGTGTCTTTTTTGGCGGTGCGATTGCCATGGTCAGTTGTTATCAAGGCTTCAACTGTACGGCGGGTGCCGAAGGGGTGGGGCGCGCTGCCACGGCGTCGTTTGTGTATTCGTTCGTCTCGATTTTGGTGCTCGATTTATTTTTGGGGATTGCGCTCGACGCGATATACTTCACGTACCATCCCGAAGGAGCACAACTGTTCTGATGATCGAGAAACTGCTATCTGAAGAGACGCCTTTATTGGAAGTCCGCGACCTGTGCGTGTCGTTTGGGAGTCAGGCTGTCTTGAGAAACATCTCGCTTCAAATTCCAGTCGGGCAAACTTTGGTACTGCTGGGCGAAAGCGGTTGTGGCAAGACGGTGTTGCTGAAAAACATGATCGGACTGTTGAAACCGACACAGGGTCAAATCCTGTTTGATGGGACGGACATCCATCGGTTGGATGACCGCGCGCTCTCTCAATTGCGTTGTCGGTACGGGTTTGTTTTTCAAAATGCCGCGTTATTTGACAGTCTGACGATCGCTCAGAACATCGCATTTCCCCTGCGGCAGCACACGGATTTGCCGTGGCCGCAGATTCGAGAACGGGTCTTGTCGATGTTGCAAGACGTTGGCTTGCCTGCCGACGTAGTATCCAAACGGCCTGCGGAACTCTCTGGCGGGATGCGCAAACGGGTCGGATTGGCGCGGGCCTTGATGATGCATCCTGAATTGGTGTTGTATGACGAACCCACCACGGGACTGGATCCGATCATGACCGACATCATCAATCAGTTGATTTTGCGCACCCGGCGCAAACCCCCCGTCACGAGTGTGGTGGTGACGCATAACATGGATACCGCGCGGCGCGTCCCCGATCGGGTAGTGATGCTTTATCCGCTGGCACGATTAAATCCCGGCGAGCCACAGATCGTGTTTGACGGTACGCCGGACGAATTGACGGCCTGCCGAGACCGGCGCGTCAAGCAATTTGTCCATGGTGAGGCCGGGCAACGTTTGATGGAGTTGGTGGGAGAAGCCTAAGCAGGACCGCACCGCAGCAAGCGATGGAAGAGAGACAACTCCAGTTTCGAGTCGGATTATTTGTCGCGCTGGCTATGCTAGTGCTGGGAATCCTGATTTTTTTGCACAGCGAAGGATATCAACGCAAGTACACGGTGTACGTCAAAACGCTGTCGGCGCCGGGCGTGGTGGTCAATACACCCGTGCGGAAAAACGGAATCCTGATTGGTCGGGTGAAGAGTGTGAAGACGGCGGATGACGAAGTCATCGTGGCGATGGGCATTCATTACGATGAGCCCATTTATGCCCACGAAATCTGTTCCATCGGCACAGATTCGTTTTTGGGTGACTCGGCCATCGAGATCATCCCGGTGGCTGCCGATGAGCGGGGCGAGCCGCTGCGGGACGGCGAGATGCTGACGCGGGTGAACGTCAAGCGCAACCCGCTGGATATTGTCGATGTGGCGATCAACCTGGAGGAACGGGTCAGCGAAACTTTGTCCGCCGTCAAACGCGCAGGGGATTCCATCCGCGATGCCGGCGATGGCGTGCGCCAATTGACCGATCAAGTATCGTCGGCCATTGGCCAGGACGACAGCGACTTCCGGCAAATGTTTGCCGAGTTGCGCAAGGTCAGCGAGCGAGCCCAGGTGGCCCTCGACAATTTCAACCGACTGTTTGATGGGATCAATGAAATCGTTGGCGATCCGGAAATGAAACGGCGGCTCAATGAAACCGTCAATAAGCTGCCGGAGATCTTCGAAGAGGTTCGCATTACGGTCGTGGAAACCCGCGAGACGATCAATTCCTTCCGCGATGTCACAGGTTCGGCCAATACCAACCTGAAGAATCTGGAACCATTTACCGAGTCATTGCGGGAGAATGGTCCCGAGATTTTGTCTCAGATCCGAGAAAGCCTGGCGCGGACGGATGATTTGATGAGGAAATTGGGCGGATTGTCTGAAAAGTTCGGGAATGACGAGTTGGGCGAAGGGACGTTGGGTAAACTTCTCAACGATCCATCACTGTACGACAATGTGAACGCGACAGCGGTCCACCTGCGCCGCTTGAGTGTGCAGTTAGAGCCGCTGTTGAATGATTTGCGGATATTTGCCGATTCCATCGCCCGCGACCCCAGCCAATTGGGTGTCCGCGGTGCCATGAGCGGTCGACCAGCGGGGACCGGCTACAAAGGAAATCTGCCAGGCCGCGATCCATCGTCGCCGCGCTAACCGTGCCACGCTCGAAGCTTGGTTCGCCGCCTCCGTTGCTGCATTGGCGGAAACCCATGAGCGCCAACTGCGGGCACCAGGTGAGTTGGCCACCGATTTGCTGCATGTTTTGAATGTGCGTTGATGATGATTCCAACGGACAACCACTGATTTGGGTTGATCAGACTGCCTGCCCCATGGTTCCGTTACAACATTGTGTGTTTTGCCATCAATCACACATGTCGCGAGGACGCGCCTTTGTGATCGCAGATTGCCGGATTTCTAGGCAGAAATGGGATCGATGTGCACGCGGGCTGGTGATTACTGATGGCTTTGCTAAACTTAGCCTCGACAGAAAACCAGATCACGCGGACGCGGTGAGGCAGGTTAGGTTTGGACTCAGACGCGGGGCAGGCGCGTGGCTTATCGAGCGTGTCGGTTGCTGCAAAGTATGCATGGACACGCGCAAATCTTCTACTCGCGAATTGAGGTAGGTTTCGATGTTTCACACATCAAAAGTTGCAGCGTTTAATCTGTATTTGGTTGGAGTTTTCGTTTGCAACGTCTGCTTGCCCCCCGTGTCAGCCCAGAGTTGGGAATGTGCCGACGGCGCGATCCGGTTTGCGACCTTCAATGCATCGTTGAGCAAGGACCAGGCAGGGGCCATGCTGGCGGTATTGCGCAGCGATGCTGATGCGCAGATAAAAAAGGTCGCTGAAATCATTCAAATCGTGCGGCCGGATGTGCTGCTGATTAACGAGTTTGACTATGACGGCGCTGGCGAAGGAGCCGCCATGTTTCTGAATAACTACTTGCGCCAACCGCAAAACAATCGCCAGCCGATCGACTATCCGCATGTTTTTTCGCAGCCATCGAATACGGGATTGTTGTCCGGTGTTGATTTGAACAACGATGGCAAAATCGAATTGCCAGAGGATGGCTATGGTTTCGGCCGTCATCCCGGTCACTACGGCATGTTGGTTCTGTCACGGTTTCCGATCGATGCACAAGCGTCTCGCACGTTTCAAAAGTTCCTGTGGAAAGATATGCCTGGAGCCCTTTGGCCCATCGATCCGCGCACGGGTCAAGTCTATTACAGCGAACGGGCGCAGGCCGAATTTCGACTATCATCCAAGAGTCATTGGAACGTCGTGATTCAAATCGAATCACAGCAGGTTCATTTTCTCGTTTCTCATCCGACACCGCCCGTGTTTGATGGTCCGGAAGATCGCAACGGTGCGAGGAATCACGACGAAATCCGCTTGTGGGCTGATTACATCGGCGGCCGAGGGGATTACCTGTACGATGATCAGGATCGTCAAGGTGGGTTGGCGGCAGATGCTCTGTTTGTCATCGCTGGCGACCAGAATGCCGATCCGGTGGATGGCGATAGCCGCGAGCGTGCCATTCTGCAGTTGCTGGATCATCCTCGAGTGTACGACCCCATGCCGCGAAGTCCCGGCGGACGACAACAAGCAGAACTTCAGGGGGGAGCCAATAAGCGGCATCGCGGCGACCCGGCATTTGATACCGGAGATTTTAATGACCGCGGTCCAGGGAATCTGCGGATCGATTATGTGTTGCCTTGTCGGGAACTGCGCGTGACGGGAAGTGGAGTATTCTGGCCGCTGGCAGACCAACCGGAATTTGAGTTAGTCGATTGTTCCGATCATCGGCTGGTGTGGGCGGACGTATTGTTGCCGCGTGAGGAGCAATAAACGAGTCATCATTGTCCACAGGAAGTTATATGGCAAGCATTTTGGCGATTTCGGGGAGCGCTCGGCGCGGATCGTGGAACTCTCGGTTGTTGAACATCGCTGCAGATGCGGTGGAGGTGGCGGGAGGGAAGGTAACGCGGCTCGAAATGCGAGATTATCCGCTCCCATTGTACGACGAGGACTTGGAAAAGGATGAGGGCTTGCCACCGTTGGTGCGGCAGTTGAGATCGCTGTTTGTTGAACATCAAGGACTGTTGATCGCGTCGCCGGAGTACAACAGTTCGATTACGCCGCTGTTGAAAAATGTGATCGATTGGGTATCTCGTCCGGTGGTTGGAGAGCCGCCACTGGCCGCATTTCGTGGCAAAGTGGCGGCGCTATTTTCGGCTTCGCCGGGAGCTTTGGGGGGACTTAGGGGGCTGGTCCATGTCCGGTCGATTTTGGGAAATATTGGCGTTCTCGTCTTACCCGACCAATTGGCGATTCCCCGTGCGCATCAAGCATTTCATGCCGATGAACCGAGGTTCATTGACGACGGACAAGACGGTGCTATTCGGCGAATTGCCGCAGAATTGGTGCGCGTGATTGATCGTCTCAACGGATGATTGGACCAAGCTCGGATAGGCGGGATGCCATTCAAATCGCTTGTTTTCAAAATGCGGGCAACTCCTTGTCCTCATCCATTTAATTTCCGTTCGGGTTGCGATAGAATACAGGACATTCGGGCGGTCGGCTCGTATGCGTTTTCGCGGTTGCCGATGGTAGTACATGAGGTCAAACTGATTATCCCATGAGTGAAACTATGACAAGTTCTCCATTCTTGATGCTGGCGCAAGGCGAGTTGTCGTTTCAACAGGTCATTTTGATTGCGGTGATTCTGGTAGCGCTGTTCGTATTGTTGGCTATCATTGGAATTTTTGTGTACTTCTTTCGCTGGTGGGTTCAGTCGTTTTTGACGAAGGCCGGAGTCGGTTTATTCGATTTGGTGGGGATGTATTTTCGCAAAGTCAAAGCCAGCGTAATTGTTCCCAGCAAAATCATGGCGGTGCAAGCCGGGCTGGTAGATCAAGATTTAACGTCACGCGCTTTGGAAGCGCACTATTTGGCGGGTGGGAATGTACCGTTGGTCATTCGGGCTTTGGTCGCCGCGAATAAGGCCAAAACGATCAAACTCAGTTTCCGCGAAGCGACTGCCATCGATTTGGCTGGACGGAACGTGTTGGAGGCAGTTCAAACCAGTGTTTATCCCCGCGTGATTGATTGCCCGGGTAAAGGCTCGGGCCGCAGTTCACTGGATGCCGTGGCCAAGGACGGGATTCAGCTTAAAGTTTCCGCGCGGGTGACAGTTCGGTCAAACTTGCAGCAATTGATTGGTGGTGCCACCGAAGAAACGATCATTGCCCGCGTTGGTGAAGGGATCGTGAGTGCCATCGGTTCGGCTCAAGACCACAAGGCCGTGCTGGAAAACCCGGACATGATCTCGAAGGCGGTATTGAGCAGACGGTTGGATTCGCAGACTGCGTTCGAGATTGTCTCGATCGATATTG
>DAOLCX010000088.1:0-7685 GCA_035327685.1 Pirellulaceae bacterium
ATTGTGCAGCGCGTAATAATACAGGGCCTTGGTTCGATTCGCGAAATCGCTCGATGGCTTGAGTGAGGATCGACCAGGCAAGCCGCAGGCGAAAATATTGTTCTGCGTCGCTGCGCAGGGCAGCGAGGACGTGTTCGTACTCAAGTTGGGCTGCCGCCGCAACTCCTTGCCCGCTCATTCGCGACAGTTCGTTGCGATGTTTGCCGATGGCCTCTGACACGGCACTTCGATCGGACTCCAACTGGCGAAGGGACTGGTCGAGTCGGACTAATTCGACGGAAATGTGGTCCGCGTCGAATGGGTCGGCAGTCAGAATCCAATCTTCGAGCGGCATTCCACCGGCCAACTCCACCAGCCGTTGTTCCACGCCGCGCAATTCCAATTCAGTTTCGCGCCGCCGCTTCGATCGGGTTTCCACCAGAGGCAACTCCGTATTCGACTGACAACCGGCTCGCTGGCACATCATCTCCAGCTTCTGCCGCCAGCGTGCGGATTGCATGTTGGCGTCCAGCAAAGCGCGCCGCTGATCCTCCAGTTGTTCTAGCCAGGCGTTGACTTTGGCCTGATCCTGCTCCGCTTGATGCAATCGATCGATTACATCAGACACGGCGCGTTCGACAGATTGGTCTAAGATGGGGAGCAAATCGGGCGCTGCGGTTTGAAGCAATCCGCGGACGGAGTGCTGGAAGTTGTCCGCGTCCCGATCCATTTTAGAGATGCGACTCGAATACACGTTTGCATCGTCGATGCTACGGATAAGTTCATCGATCGTGTCGATCACTGCCGTGACTTCAGATGGCTGGGCGTCTCCGGTCAATCCCAAGGCTGCAACGGCCGCGGTCCAATCGTGTTGCCAACGGCTGAGAGCTTGCGACGCGTCTTCTGCCTCATGTTCCTTTTGAGCCAGCTCGATTTGCAGTTGTTGGCGTTGTCGGGTCCACTGTTCGAGTTGGCTGTTGTTTTCGCGAATGGCAGCGGCGAGTTCCTGGGCTCGGTCCAAGAGCATCGAAAGCGGATGTTCGTCATCCAGTTCGGTGCAATCCAACGTCTTCAAGGCTTTGCCCAAGGTGTCTTTCTGTTGTTTGATTTGGTCGGCGAGACTGAGACGGCTTGATTCCCTTACTCGGATTTCGCCCGCCAGGCGCGACAATTCCTGTTGCCTGTTTCTCCAGCCGCGCATTTCTCGGGGAGAGAGCGGTTCGACACCTGCCGGACTCCATTCAGCTCGCCATTGGTTGGTGACCCGTTCCTGCGTTTGTAGGGCGTGTTGCAACGCTTGCCGCGCCGAACTGAGATACGACTCAGTTTGCTTCAACTCGGCCATTAGATTCGCTTTGCGAGCGACGCGATCCGCTTCGCGGCGGAGCCGGTCCGCGATCGCATCGGCTCGTTCGATGTTGGATCTGAAAGCGGCGGCCAGATCTGCACCGGGTGCAAATTCCGACACAAATGCAGCGACGGCAGGTTCCTCGGAGCTCGCATCGCCGCGCCAAACTCGTTGTATCAACTCCCACCCCGCGTCGCGCCGCTGCCGGGCTTGCGTCAAGTCACCTTCCGAGGGAACATCCTTTTCCAGGCAAAGAGCGTCGAGTTGACTCTGCACAGTTTGCCATTGTTTGGTCAGCGTTTCGACGGAGTCCGTGGACTGGCGAACAGCTTGGTCAGCCGCGTGCAACTCGCCATCAAAACGTTCAATGGTTTCAATTGAGGGTATCGAGAGCCGTTCGAGATCGTCGAGCGCGCCTTGAAATCGCGTCAGTTGTGCCAACAGGATTTGTGCCTGCTGTCTCAGTTGAGCGATTTCTGCGTCTGCCGCCCTCAGATCCGAATCGAGGTCGCCTTGCCTCAAGGCCCGGTTGATGGCCCGTTCCAATTCGGAAAAATCAGGTACTGCCGATTGTCTGGCGATTTCAGACTGAACTTGATCCAGCTGTGTTTGTAGATCGCGTACGGACCGAGCACATGCGGCTTGTTTTTCAATCAATGCCTTGCATTCGATAGCCAGGTCAATGATGTGTTTCCGTTTTATTCTGGATAAGCGGAGCGTATCGGCCTGTTCCAGCGGAATGGGATGGTTCAGCTCTTGCAGCAGTCGTTGGGCATGTTGCAGCGCGCTGTCGCGAGAGGCGACACGATTGGGACGATCCTTGGCCGCCTTCAAATAACTACCCAACTCGGTCTGCAATTGGCTGATTGCGGTGCGATGCTGCAGCAAAGCGTCTGGCAGGGTCACGCCGCTCAATTGAGCCTCAAGTCGTTCGATTTCCCGTTGCGCTTTGGTTTCGCTTTGCCGCGCGTGATCCCATTGTGATTCGGCCTCGCGACGATCAGCAGAAAAATCTTCATCGAGCAGTGGCGCATCCGCCAATTCCTTCAACGCACTGCGGAGAACTTTGAGCTTGGCGATCAGCGGCAAGGACTGTCCCATGCGATCGAGGCGGTTGCGCTGAGTCCGCATGGCGGCCAACTCTTCGTCGATTTCGCGCTGCCGCTGTTCAGCCTGCTGCAATGCCTGGTCGTGCTCGACCCACCGCGCCGTGGGAAGTTCCGTTTCTTTGATTTGTTTGTTGATATCCTTCAAATTGGCCAGGGCTTTGGCAATCGGTTGGGTCGAACCACGCGGTTTGAACAGCGCGTCGGCTTCGGTCGCCAGCCGTTGTTGGATATTGTGCAGATCGGCCACTCCCGCCCCAGCGGCAAACAAGACTTCGCCCAAATCGCCGCCGCCGCGCACAATCGACTCGCCGCCGCGCCGCAAGGTTTGATAGTCGATACCAAACTGTTGACAGAATGCCGATTCGTCGATCCCTCCTAGCCATGTGTTCAATGCCGATTCATCGATGAGTTCGATATCGTCTGGCCCGCGCAAAGTTTTTGAACGACCCTTGCGACGGATCCACTCGCACTTCGTTCCGCTGGCTGTCTCAAGTAAACCGCCAATGCGCATGTCCTGATAGGCGTGAACGAAGTCGTCTGGCGACTGCGTTGGAATACCATACAGCAGGCTGCGCACACCCCTGAGAGACGAACTCTTTCCGGCTTCATTCGGGCCGAGCACGATGTGCAGGCCGATTTGCGGGTCGAATTCCAGTGATTTGCGAGTAAAGGGTCCAAAAGCCAACAGGTCCAGGCGCAGGAATCTCATGCGACGCCTCCGTCGCGCAAGCGGCTCAATAGCAACGCCTCCACTTCATCGAGCCAGGCTCGCCATTGGCCTGGATCATCGAGCCTGAGCGGATCATCGCCGCGAGTCAACCCGTCCGGCAGTTTGTCCACCAGCGACTTCAATTCACCGGCCAATGTTGTCCAGGGTGCCTCTTGTTGGCGAAGTTCTTCAACATAACTCAACAGGGTTCCCAATGGACCGGTGTGGTCCAGATCGGCTTGGCGTTTTCGAGCGGGAGAAGTCCGCCATTTGACTTGTTCGATCCAAACTTGAGTGCGGCGGTGGGCCAACGCCGCGCCGCGCATTTCATTCGTCCACTGGACTGCGTCGGCCAACAACGCATGGTGGACTTCGGTGGCACCGGTCACCTCGACTCGCACGGCCAGTGGCAAGCCATCGTGGGTCGTGATCAGTCGCTCCAGTTCTGCCGAGAACAGATCGATCACATCGTCGGACCGCTGTGCTTGGCTCACATCGACCACACACGTGTCCCAGCGGATGACATCCAACGGTGAGAACTCCAACTCGCATCGGCCTCGATCGTCAACGGTGACGAGGAAGCAACCTTTGGCTCCCGATTCGCGAATGTGTCGTCCTTGGATGTTGCCGGGAAAGACAATGGGCGGTTCCTCGCTGCAAATGCGCCGCGTGTGGACGTGACCGAGGGCCCAATAGTCGTATTCTTTCTGCCGCAGGTGGTCCAGCGTACACGGCGCATAGGGCTCGTGCCCTTCGGCCCCATCCAATGATGTGTGGAGCAGGCCGATGTTGAACAGGCCCGGCTGTGTTGCCGGATAACTTTGCGCCAAGTTCTCGAACACGGCCGATTTTGCATAGGACTGCCCATGCAGGGCGACTCCCAGTTCGGCCAGCCGCCGCGACTGTGACGTACTGGCCTGTGCGTGATCGAGCCGCTCGACGTTGTCGGGCAAGCGGAGCGAGTGGGTCATCCGATTCGCGGCGTCGTGGTTGCCGCTGATCATTACCACCGGGATCGAGGCTTCTCGCAGCCGGTGCATCTGATTGACGAAAAACAACCCGGTGTTGTGGTCGCGCCAATTGCCGTCGTAAACGTCGCCGGCAATCAGCACGAAATGAACGGCCCGGTCGATGGCCAATGCAACCAGATTTTCCAGGGCTCGGCGCGTCGCCTCGCGGATTTCATCCACCGGAGCGCCTTCGTATTTTTCGAGTCCCTTGAGGGGGCTATCGAGATGAATATCGGCAGCGTGGATGAATCGAAACATCAAGGTGGTTTTCTCGAAACGCGACGATCAGGGCTGTTTCTTCAGCGACACGCAAATGATCTCCTTGTCGTTCCGCCAAAAAATGCAGCCTTGAGCATACGCGGGTTGGCACCAGACTACCGGGCGGCCAAACGAGTCCTGCGTCGGCTCAAGCAACTTGGCGCTGCTGATGGTCTCATATTTCTCTGGCGACATGCGGGCGATCGTCAAGACGCCGTTCTCACCGGCGATGAAAAACCGATCACCGTTGCGGACGATAAACCCCGAACCGCTATTGGCCGGGCGCCCGCCTGTGGTCGGTTCAGTCGTTTCCCATTTGCGATTTCCTGTGAGCAATTCAATGCACCGCAGCTTGCCGCTGGTATCGACTCCATAAGCATGCCCGTCCGCGGAATAAATAGGGCTGAAACTGGTATTAAACCCTTTGCCCGACCACACCATCTCGGCGGTGGGAGCGTCGCGATGGAAGCGGATCAGGATCGATGCCGATCCGATCCCACAAGCGTACAGGTAGTCCCCCTCCAGCCGGGGCGGGGCGATGGACATCCCATATTGGGGGACCAGCGGAAACGACCAAGACACTTCGCCGGTTTGGGGATTGAGTCCATTGATGGACTCCGGAGTCCAAACGACCAGTTGTTCAACTGGGCCGCGCTTGATCAAAATCGGCGGACAATATCCTGGCTCTTCGGCAGTCAGGGCTCGCCACACTTCTTGGCCATTGTGTTTGTTAAAGGCAACCACGGTCGATTCCCGACCGCCAACCAATGAAAACAGCAAGTCGCCGTGCACCAGCAGATGAGACGAATAACCCCAGAACGGGGCTTCGGTTAAATTGTAGTCTGCCTTCAGCCGCCGCGACCAGGCTTCACTACCATCGCGGATGCGGAGACACATCAGGCGGCCTTCGCTCCCCAGCGTAAACACATAATCCCCATCGACCGTGGGCGTACAGCGAGGACCGTTGGGGTAGGAGATGTTGTAAGGTTCATCGTATTCGACTTTCCACAACTCGCTTCCGGTGTTCGCATCGAGGCACAGGATGCGTTCGGTTCCTTGCAGTTGGTTGCGGCGACCGGGGTCGGGAGTCGGGTCACCGCCACGAATGACGTAGTCCATCACAAACAGGCGGCCGCGCGCTACTGCCGGTCCGCCATAGCCATGCGCAATCGACTGCCGCCAGACCACCTCTGGTCCCTCCGCTGGAAACTCATCGATCGTCCCCGTCTCTCCCCACACTCCATTCATGTGCGGCCCCAAAAAATGAGGCCAATCGTCGGCAGGCGAGGAAGTAGCGATCTGCGCACACGAGATCCAACTCAACAAACCGCACAGCCAAACAATGCTGCTCGCCATCGTCATGCCTCCAAAATTCCAGAATGTTGTAAACTGATCTCGTTATTGTAATGCAATCAGGCGAGTTGTTTAACGGACTCGACTTTTGTGAGCCACGGAAAAACACGGATATTCAGGGATGCGCAGGAAATGTGGGGGCTGTGGTCCGGTCAGTCTTTGCCCCATCATGGTGGCGCTATCGGGCCAGGTAAGGTGTACCTGAACAAACCTGCGCGATTAGATCGAGATTCAAAGCGAAGGACGGCGTTGCCCATGAAAAATCCTGGCTCCCCACTACCAGTCGGCGTAATCCCGGATGCGGAACGCGCCCTGCAATCGGTTCACGCATACTTGGATTTGCCTTTGCCGGGCGTTCACGAAAAACAGATTCGGGTACTATCGTGCGAAGACTTGATCCTCTTGATAATCGTGGCCGGGCGCATCATCGACCGAGCTGATGTTTGCGAGTTGCTGAGGGCGAACCGAAACGCTCTCGACTGGAACGTACTGCGATCGAGGGCCAGCGACTTGCCGGTGCGTGAAGCATTGGAAGCACGGACTGCCGGGGCGCAATGATGAAACCCGCGCGCAGTCTGTTGACGGAAGTGCTTCGTTCCCTGGAGACGGGCATCGCGATCATGGCGCTGAGCATGATCGTGTTGTCGTTGGCCCTGTGGTGGGGCGGGGCGACGGCGGTGGTTTCGAATCTTCCTTTGTGGGGAGCCCTCGCGCTGGGCGGAGGCCCTCTGGTTTGGCAATTGCTGACCAAATTGGTGCGGCGCGAATTTGGCTCCGATCTACTGGCCGGCATTTCGATTGTGGTCTCGATCATCTTGGGTGAGTACCTGGCGGGAACACTGGTGGTGTTGATGTTGTCCGGTGGGGCCGCGCTGGAAGCCTATGCGGTGCGGAGCGCATCGTCAGTCGTCCAAGCCCTGGCGCGCCGCATGCCGACCACTGCCCATCGCAAAGTCGGCTTAAATATCGAAGATATCCCGCTCGAACAGATTCAAATCGGCGATTCATTGGTGGTCTTTCCTCATGAAGCCGCGCCCGTCGATGGGATCGTCCTGGAAGGCCACGGCGTGATGGACGAGAGTTACCTCACCGGCGAGCCGTTCATGATGTCAAAGACCCCCGGCTCGGCGATACTCTCTGGTGCGGTCAACGGCGAAACCGCACTTGTGATCCAAACCGAAGCTCTACCGATCGATTCTCGCTATGCCAAGATCATGCGCGTCATTCAATCGGCCGAAGGGGAACGGCCGCGGATGCGGCGATTGGGAGATCAACTCGGAGCCTGGTACACGCCGCTGGCGCTGGCCATTGCCGCGCTGGCCTGGATCGTGTCGGGCGAAGCGGTCCGCTTTTTGGCGGTCCTGGTCGTGGCGACTCCCTGCCCGCTGTTAATCGCCATTCCGGTCACGGTCATCGGTTCGATTTCGCTGGCCGCCAAACGAGCGATCATTGTCCGCGATCCGGCTGCATTGGAAGCCGCCGACACCTGTCGCACGATCATTTTCGACAAGACGGGAACGTTGACTTACGGCAAACCGCAGTTGATCGAGGTGGTTCCGGCAGCGGGTATCGATCCACATGAATTGCTGGTCCTGGTCAGCAACTTGGAGCGTTACTCTAAACATCCGTTGGCCGATGCCATTGTGACGGCCGGACGCGAAGCGCGCGGCGCTGTGCTGGAAGTCAAAGAGATCAGCGAACGACCTGGAGCAGGAATGCAGGGCCTGGTGGCTGGTCGGAAAATGGAAATCACCAGCCGCAAAAAACTGCTCGCCAGTTCCCCAGACAATGCGGCGGTATTACCTGAGCAGGTTGGCGGTCTAGAGTGTCTGGTCTTGATAAACGGTCGTTACGCGGGCGCCTTTCGTTTCCGCGATGCGCCGCGGGGTGAAGGCGCCCCCTATGTCAAACACTTGGGG
>DAOLCX010000089.1:0-7678 GCA_035327685.1 Pirellulaceae bacterium
GGCAAACTCTGGTGGTAAAACACGACTTTTTCGCCCATGGCCAATGCCCCGCCGGACCAGGCAATCACGGGTACGTCCAGATAACGCAGCAAACGTGACAAGTTCAGGCGATTCAACAATACCCCTACGTGGCCGCCGGCAATCAACAAGCACTGGCAATTCTGCAACCGTTCCACGACCCGCAAGCGGTACCTTTGGACACTCGGCCGTTCCCAAGGATCGATCCGCTTGTCGTAGCTGCGAATCACTTCCCGCACCTGGTGAAAATACACTTGGTCAACCTGCCGAATATGTTCAAGAGTCAAATCGAGTTGTGGTCCGACGTGTTGGCCTTGCCACTCCCGACGCATTAACTCGCGGGCGACCGTCAACAGGTGATCGAGTTGGATTTTGTTGAGATCGCGCAGCCTCCGTAGTTCGTCTTGGCGCTCTCGCAATAGCGCAATTACTTCGGGGTCTTCGACAAACAGTTGGTCAGCCAATGTATAGAGTTGCGAGTTCGCCAGCGGACGCCCCACCGCTTCACGAACCCAGCCGTCATCCACCTCATCTTCCTCCCATCCCGGCGCGGCCAGTCCAACTGGGCCGACAATCCCCCAGCGATCGAGCACGGCGCGCAGCACCGGCGATTCGCGCTGTTCCCCCAAAAGCAATAAGGGGCGATCATGCTCGTCTTTAGGATGGACCGCCACCGCCTCAATCCAAAATTCTCTGGCCCATTGATTTCCCTGAAACCAGAAAATTCCAAAACATGTTCGGGTCGGATGTCTGGCAACGCGTCCGAGTTGAGTTGGCCGGTAGAAGACTGAACGACATGATCAGACTTGCAATAAACAGCAGCGATGACATTCAGGTCTCTTTTTTGGTGCGTGACACGCGAAACTGGACTAAACTCGAAAATCGTCGCCTGACATTTTAACATTCTTACTGAATTTTGCAGCCAGCCGTGTGATAGAATGAAGGTGAATGGGCGGTGCCAGTTTGTCTCCGCGCGGACCGTTTAAAAGGGCCCGCCCGGCGCCCACGCAGTATATGAAAGGCGACGATATTGATGGCCGTTGCAGTCCATATCCCCGTTCCATTGCGAGTCTATTGCGATGGCGCCAGAGAACTGGAGGTTGAAGCCGCCACGGTGCAAGGTGCACTGCACCAACTCCGCGAGCGGTACCCGGCAGTTTACCTGGGCGTCTGTGATGAAACCGGAGCGGTACGCCGCCACATCAATTTATTTGTGAATCAGACGCTCGTGCGTCGGCCTGACGGATTAGAGACTCCTCTGTCTGCAGGAGATATGTTACTTGTGTTGCCGGCAGTTTCGGGAGGATAAATCGTGGCGGATCGCGTGGTGTTGTGTATTGGGACCAAGAAAGGGTTGTTCGTAGCTGAATCGGGAAAATCTCGACGCAAGTTTACTCTGCGCGGGCCGTTTGGTCCCGGTGTCAGCGTGTATTCAGCATTGATCGATTCCCGCGGATCCGTGCGCTTGTATGCGTCGAGTTGCAATCCTTTTTTTGGAATGAAGGTATTGGTTTCGAAGGATCTGGGGAAAAAATTCAAAGAAACAAAATCGGCGCCGACGTTTCCCGAAGGCGACGGACGGGCCGTTGCGAATATCTGGTCGCTGGAATTTGGAAGTGGTAAAAAGGAATTGTGGTGCGGTGTCGAGCCGGCAGCTTTATTTCGCAGCGACGATGGCGGTGCCTCCTGGGAAATGATTTCGGGAATCAGCAACCATGCTCATGCCAGGCAATGGCAGCCAGGAAACGGTGGCTTGTGCATGCACACGATCGTGCGTACCGGCAACCGGATTCATTTGGGAATTTCCACGGGGGGGCACTATCTCAGTGAAGACGGTGGAGAGACGTTTTCACCGGCGAACACGGGCGTGGGGGCAGGGTTCACTCCCGATCCGTACCCAGAATTCGGACAGTGTGTTCACAAGATCGTCGCCCCTCCAGATGCTCCAGGGCGAATGTACATGCAAAATCACGGGGGTTGGGCCGAATGGGACGGGCCCGGTGGGCGGCGGCCCGATATTGGTGTCCTTCGCAGCGATGACTACGGGCATACCTGGCGTTCGATTGCCAAGGGCCTGCCGTCCGATTTTGGTTTTCCAATCGTAGTACATCCTCATGACCCGGATACGGTTTACGTCGTCCCGTTAGAACCGATGACGCGAACCTGTCCCGACGGAGCGCCCGCTGTCTGGAGATCGGAAAACGGTGGTGAATCATGGAGTCGACTGGCCAAGGGGTTCCCGAAACGAGACACTTTTTTCACGGTGCAGCGAGACGCCATGTCGGTCGATGAGTTGAAGTCACCCGCCCTCTACATGGGAACCACGACTGGTCAACTTTGGATAGGACGCGATGGTGGTGACGAATGGGAGTGTCTGTTTGATTCGCTCCCACCGATTCACTGTGTGAAGGTCGCAGCGGTGTAAGGTTATCAAGCTGCCGCGCTACCTCCCGGCAGCTTGGCCCCCCGCTCGTGGATCGGCGACGCCGATGAATTGGCCATCGCGCCAGACAATCGCTTGCGTGATTCCGGCGGTCGCCGTCCATTCCACCTGATGCCCCCGGTCGCGCAATCCGTTGACGATCGACGGATTCATTCCGCGCTCCACGAAAACTTGTGGTGGAGACCACTGTTGGTGGAATCGCGCATCTGACAGCGATTGGTTGAGGGGCAATCCAAAATCCAAATGGCGTACTAAACCCAAGAGAACTTGAGTGATGATCCGCGGACCGCCTGCCGCACCGATTGTCATCACTGGCTGATCATCGCGCAGCACGATCGTGGGGCTCATGCTCGATAGAGGTCGCTTACCGGGCTCGACGCAATTGGCATCGCTCCCCACCAACCCGAAAGCGTTGGGAATTCCCGGCGCGATAGCAAAATCGTCCATCTGGTTATTCAAGACTACACCTGTGCCGGGGATGATCACTTTTGATCCAAATGAAGTATTGACGGTAGTGGTAATCGCCACCCAGTTTCCTTCTGCGTCCGCCGCCGCGATATGTGTTGTATGCTTGTCAAAGTACCTGGAATCGAATTCCAAGGGGTTTCCCGGCTGCGAAACTTCAATGGCACGTTGAGGATCGATTCTCGCTGCTAACGATGCGGCGTAGGAGCGGTCGATCAGTCCCCTCGGAACATCGGTGAATGCCGGATCACCCAACCAAAAGGCGCGGTCAGCAAACGCCAGTTTCATGGACTCGACCATCACGTGCGCGGCATCGACGGGGCTGTGTCGATACATTGCCGCCAAGTCAAAATGTTCCAGGACATTGAGTATTTGTGCCACGTGGACACCGCCCGAGCTGGGCGGAGGGAAACCGACAATTTGAAAGTCCCGGTAAGTGGTCATCAACGGCTTGCGCCGCACCGTGCGATATTGTGCGAAATCGTCTTGTGTCAACAGCCCGCCATGCGCTGCCATCCACTGCGCTGTGGCTTCCGCAAACGGCCCCTGGTAAAACCAGTCGCACCCGTGGTCGGCGATCTGTCGGTACGTGTTAGCCAAATCGGCTTGAACAAGCGTCTCGCCAGCCAGTTTGGGAGATCCGTCCGCATGCAAAAAGATTTGTCGGCAGGCTTCCCAACGCTTGAATTCTCGCTGTTCGCTGAAAATGAGTCGGGCGTACAGCGGTGAGATCACAAAGCCTTGCGCCGCCGTATCAGCCGCATCGAGCAACAGAGACTTCAGATCGCACTTGCCGAGTTCCTGAACGGCTTCGGCGTAGGCAGCCAACGCGCCTGGCGTAGCAACAGCCAGCGGCCCGTGCTGTGACAATCGCGTATCGGGAACGCCGTCCCGCAAATACATGTCGCGATGAGCGGCCAGGGGAGCACATTCGCGACCATCGATGGCCACCATGCGACCATCCGCAGCGCGAATCAAAATAAAACAACCGCCGCCAATCCCCGAGTTGAATCCATCGACCACTCCCAACGTCAATGCGGCAGCAATGGCGGCATCGACAGCGTTGCCTCCGCGATCAAAGGCGCGCAAACCCGCTTCCGTGGCCAGTGGGTGAACCGTTGCCACCATCCATTGCCGGCCGGTCGCTTCCGTTGGTTGGGACGGGGCCTGTTGAGCCCATGCGGCCGGCACCGCAAAACTTGAGCAGGCCATCACCAGGCCAAACAGCCAAATCACCATCGAGTATAGTTGCCGGTGTGCTGACATTTCTGATCTCGCATCAATACAAGTCGAGTAATTTCCCACGTGGAATATTCGATCGAGCGCCATCAAGGGTTGCGATTTAACAACCAGGGGCTCAGGAGTCTTTTTGTGGTCATTTAGTCTCCACAGGTGAGATCATACTCTTCTGTGGACCAGCAAATGACTCTCGACCCCTTGAGTCTGGCGTGGCGAGACGAACCCTTTACACCAGCCCCAAACGTTATAAGCTTAAATCAAAATGAATAAACCAGCGAGCACCGCGCGCTCCTCTAGACCATTGCAGGTCAAGCTTCGTAGCCTGATCTCGGAGGGGATTGGTTGCACGGAGTGAGCGTCTATTTGCAGCGGATTCGGAATGAAAGCCAGCAAACTGATTTGGAAAAATGGCCAGATGGTAGCCTGGCAAGATGCTACCGTGCACGTCATGGCGCACGGATTGCAATACGGTACTACGGTGTTTGAGGGAATACGCTGTTATGCGACCCATCTCGGACCGGCGATTTTCAGGCTGGGCGCCCACACTCGTCGCTTTGTCGATTCTGCTCGGGCTTACCGGATGGTCTTGCCCTACCAGGCCGACGAAATCAATGCCGCCTGTCGCCGAGTGATCAGCGATAACGGACTGACCAGCGCTTACATTCGCCCGCTTGCTTATCGCGGCTATGGATCGATTGCAGTCGATCCGCAAGACAAATGCCCGGTGGAGATGGCGATCGCAGCCTTTGAATTTGGTGCGTATCTGGGGGCAACAGCGGTGGAGCAGGGGATTGATGTGTGCGTTACGTCTTGGCATCGTTTGACCAGCGCTTCCAATCCGGTGTTGGCAAAAGCCGGCGGACATTACACCAACGCGTACTTAATTGCGGCTGAGGCACACGCGAATGGATTTGGCGAAGGGATTGCGGTGACCGCGCAGGGCCACTTGGCCGAAGCCTCGGCTTCCAACCTGTTTTTGGTTCGCAGTGGCACGGTTTATACTCCTCCGTTGTCGGCCGGCATACTGGGAGGAATCACGCGAGATACTGTGATAGAACTGGCGCGGAGCCTTGATCTGCGTGTCGTCGAACAGGTCATGCCGCGCGATGTGTTGTATTCCTGTGACGAAATGTTCTTGACGGGAACCGCCGCAGAAATCACTCCCGTCCGCAGCGTCGATCGCATTCCCGTCGGCAATGGCCTGGTGGGCCCTGTGACTCAATCGATCCAACAGGCTTTTTTTGGGCTATTTGATGGGAAAACCGAGGATCGTTGGGCATGGCTCGATCTGATCGAGAGCACTTGAACGGCTGTCGGTGGTAGCAATTGTTAACAACTCTAAATAGACTGTAGGTTGGTTAAGAAGGTTCTGCGTAGCCGTTCACGAGATTGTAGGACAATTGTCCTCAATGGTTCGTCCCTCGATGATGGCGGGATTAGCTGGAGTTCGGAACAATTGAGGTCAATTGTTCTACACCTATACTTTTCCGCCATAGACCGTGAACGGTCACGGTTCTGCAGAGTCCGGGGGCGGGTTCCATCAATGGTTTGAGTGATCGGTATGAGCAGCCAACGCTACGCCATGCAATCGCAATGGAAGGAATTGGTGGCGCTCAATTTTCAAATCGATCCGGCCGTACTGCAGTCGTATGTGCCCCCTGGCCTGCAATTGGACTATTTCAATGACGAGACGTTCGTCAGTCTGATTGCGGTTCAATTGCGAAATGTGCGTATCTGGGGATTGCCGCTGCCGGTTACGCGCGGGTTCCAACATGTGGCGTTGCGCTATTATGTGAAGCGTCGGGTCGGCGACGAATTTCGCCAGGGGTTTTGCACGATCAAGAGTTTTGTACCCAGCCGCTTTGCGGCTTGGGTCTTGCACATGGTCTTCAAGACCGAGTTCAGCCGGACGTGGATGAAGTCTCAAGTGTCCGGCTTTGGCTCGCCGGACGAAAATGAAGTCCCGACGGTGGATTACCAATGGAAGTACCAAGGTGAGACGAACCGAATCCGTGTACGTGGCCGCCATCGCCTGCAGCGAGGTGGCATGGACAGCAAAATGCATTTTATTTTGAACAAAGACTACCGCTATGTCGTTTCGCGCGGGACGACTTTGGAATACAAGGTCGAATGGACGCCGTGGGATGTATGGGACGCTGGCCACGCCAATTTTCAATGCGATTCCAAATCGATGTTCGGTGCGGCCTTTGGAAAATACTTGAGTCGCCGCCCGGTATCCGTGTATATTGGTGAACAGAGCATTGTGAATCTCTACCGTCCGACGGTGATTTGATTTTGACAGCGTATGACCTCTGCACGCTGTGAAGGTCGAGGACGCCAAATAACGGATCAGGCACATTGGCAGATCAATTGAATTGATGTAACGGAGACAGTCGGTATGACGACACGAATTGGACCATGGTCTTTGTGCGCCTTGTGGTGCGCGGTCATCACTTCCTCGGCACCCTGTTGTGTCGGGTTTCAAGACATCGATCAAGCGGTGGCCGCCGTTGCCGAGATGCTGAAGAACCGGCAGGATGAAGCGGAAGCCAAATCAGCCCCACGAACCGATTCGTTCGAACATTTCTTTCGTTTACGGCGCGACGCTCGAAAGCGGCCGATCGCCTTGGAGACCTCGGTGACCCGCTACCGGGGAGTAAACGCCGAAGGTAAACCGGTCACGGTGGACTTGATCGGCGTCGTCCACATCGGCGAACAGGGGTACTATGAATCGCTCAATCGACAGTTCAGCCAATACGATGCCTTGTTGTATGAATTGGTGGCGCCGGAAGGAACACGTGTGCCTCAGGGTGGTCGCGGCGATGGCGGAAATGCCAATCCCTTGGCAGCTTTGCAAATGGGAATGAAGAGCGTATTGGGGCTAGAGTTTCAATTGGATCACATCGACTACCACCAAGACAACTTCGTGCATGCCGATATGTCTCCCGAAGAGTTCTTCGAAAGCATGAGAAACAACGAGGAGAGTATCGGGCGAATGTTGCTCAAAGCGATGGGGCAGGGAATGGCAAACCAATCGCGAGGAGGTGGACCGACCGATGCGGAAATGCTGTTGTCGCTGTTCTCCAGCAATCGCGAACTCAAAATGCGCCGAGCCTTTGCCGAACAAATGCAACAAATGGAGGGTGGGATGGCGATTTTTGAAGGAAAAGACGGTTCTACGATTATTACCCATCGCAATGCCAAAGCCATGGAAGTTTTGCGCCGCGAAATTGACGCTGGCAAAACCAAGTTGGGACTCTTCTACGGTGCGGGTCACCTGCCGGATATGCAACGCCGACTGATCGATGATTTTCAGATGCAACGCGGTGGACAGTTCTGGTTGACCGCGTGGAACATGAGCGATCCGGAACGACCAAAGAGAAACGACTGAACAAAACACTGTATTGGATTGAAGTTGGACTGGTAAACGCCAGGGAGTTCAAGGATGACGGTGGGTTCGCTGGATCGTTGGTTGGGCCATGTGCACCATGGCGATTGTGTCGCTGGTTTGCG
>DAOLCX010000090.1:0-7676 GCA_035327685.1 Pirellulaceae bacterium
AACCTGGTTGCCGCTGGATTTGTTCTTTCGATGGTGCTGCCGGAAGGCAACCCGTTCGAACCCAGTCAAGGTGTCGGGCATCCATTGCAGGACGAATTGGCCGCTGCGGGCCCGTGGGCTCTGTGGGGGGTGGTGATTTCTCTGTGTGTGGCAGCTCCCATCGTCGAGGAGATCTTTTTCCGAGGTGTTTTTTATCGATATTTGCGCGATCGTTTTGCCCGCTGGCAACGCTGGTTGGCGGTGATGGCGGCTGCGTTGGTCAATAGCGCGATTTTCGCCGCCATCCATCCTCAAGGCATCTTGGGAATATTGTTATTGACCACACTGGCGATTGGTTTGACGTTGGCCCGGGAATGGCGCGGTTCGCTTTATCCGTCCATTGTCATGCACGCCATCAACAACGGGTTAGTGACTGTGCTATTGTTGGTCGTGTTCATTAGTTGAGAGTCTGTCCCGGTAGCAACGATTCCAGCCCGAAGCGCGAGCGAGTGGACCCTGGCTAACGTGGCAGACTAACATTGGTATAGGCTCGAACGCGCAGTTCTTCAAAAAGCGGCCAACCGTTCCAATGCCTCCGCGGTTTGTTCGTGGCTGCCGAACGCGCTCAAGCGGAAAAAGCCTTCTCCCGCCGATCCAAAACCCGCGCCGGGTGTACCCACAATCTGGCAACGACTGAGCAATCGATCAAAAAAGTCCCAACTTGAGAGTCCATCAGGCGTTTTCATCCAGATGTAGGGCGCGTTCTGACCACCGTACACAGTGAATCCACAGCGGCGCAAACCGTCAGCCAAATGCCTGGCGTTGGTCATGTAGTAATCGACCAGTTGAGCAACCTCCACTTGACCCGGTTCGGAGTAGATCGCGGCGGCAGCCCGCTGCACGGGGTACGACACGCCATTGAATTTGGTCGAATGTCGGCGCAACCAGAGTGGGTGAAGAGGGACTTGGCGACCATCTCTTGCCGCGCCGAGCAACTCTTGGGGAACAACACTATAGGCGCAACGCAACCCAGTGAACCCCGCGGTCTTGCTGAAACTGCGCAATTCGATGGCTACGCGTCGCGCTCCGTCAATTTCGAAGATCGACCGCGGCAAGCCCGGATCTCGAATATACGATTCGTAGGCCGCATCAAAAATAATGATTGAGCCGTGCCGCTGAGCGAACTGAACCCATTCGGTCAATCGTTCGCGGTTCATCACCGCCCCGGTCGGGTTATTGGACGAACACAAATAAATGACATCGACGGGATGATCGGGGAGTTCTGGTTGAAACCCGGTCTCCTCGTTCATCGGCAAGTACGTCAGTCCTTCGAACCGCCCCGAGGGCAAACCGGGCCCCGTATTCCCCGCCATCACATTGGTGTCCACATAGACTGGGTAAACGGGGTCCGGAATGGCAATTTGGTTTCCTGGTCCAAACAGATCGAGCAAGCTACCGCAGTCGCATTTCGAGCCGTCGGACACAAACACTTCGTCTGGAGAAATCGAGATACCGCGTTGTTGAAAGTCGTGTTCAGCAATGGCTTTGCGGAGAAACTCGTACCCTTGTTCGGGTCCATAACCTCGAAACGTCTCGACCTGCCCCATCTCGTCAACCGCCTGGTGTAAAGCGGCAATGGCGCTGGCGGGCAGAGGCCGGGTGACGTCGCCGATCCCCATCCGCAAGATTCTGGCTCCCGAATGTTGGCTCACAAAAACGGCCACGCGCCTGGAAATCTCGGGGAAAAGGTAACCGGCCGCCAGCTTTTGAAAATGCTCGTTGATCCAAGCCATACGTACGAATTCCAGTTAAAATCGCTCTTCTGACCATTTACAAAAGCCCCCATTTTCCGCTAGAATGCCGAGTTCGCAAGCGGCTAGGTGGCCTCATTCCGATCACGATCGATGATCAACTCTGTTGAAATCGGTTGGGCAGATTTGGAAAGGGCGGTCAGGCTTGCATCCGGGGGGCAGCCCCCTTTTTTTTACGACGGCAATCGTTTGGCGATTACCTTGCCCGACACGGTCCATGTTTGAGTCACTACAAGACGGTTTACGCGCAGCGTTCAAGACGATCAGCGGCAAGTCCAAGCTGACCGAATCGAACATGCGCGACGGACTCAAGCTGGTTGAGAAGTCGCTACTTGAGGCGGATGTCAGCATCCAGGTCGTCAAGGACTTTATGGCGGCCGTCTCTCACCAGGCGTTGGGTGAACGGGTGTTGCTTTCCCTCCGCCCGCAAGAACAACTGGTGGGCATTGTCAACCAGGAACTCATCAAAATTCTGGGTCCGGTCGACCACTCGCTCCCTTTAAAAGATGACGTGAATGTCATCATGATGTGCGGTCTGCAAGGATCTGGTAAGACCACAACCTGCGGCAAGCTGGCCGCGTTGTTGCTCAAGAGCAATGTCCCCACTTTACTTGTAGCGGCAGACTTGCAGCGCCCTGCGGCGATTGAGCAACTCCATGTCATTGGCCGCCAAATAGGCGTGCCTGTTTACTCGGAACCCGGAGCCACTGACCCCGTCGCCGTGTGTCGCAACGCGATGGCTCAAGCTCGGAAAGACAACATTCGCCTGGTCATTCTCGATACCGCTGGACGATTGGCCATCGATCGAGAGTTAATGGAACAGCTCAAGACGATCGATCGGGAGATCAAACCACAACAAGTGTTCTTGGTTGTGGATGGCATGACCGGCCAAGATGCCGTCAACAGTGCAAAAGCTTTCCATGATGCGCTGGAATTAAACGGCGTGATCATGACCAAACTGGACGGCGACGCCCGTGGCGGCGCGCTGTTGTCCGTCAAACATGTGACCGGCGTACCGATCAAGTTTATCGGTACCGGCGAGCACCTGGACGCATTAGAGGTGTTCCGCCCCGACGGAATGGCCAGTCGGATCTTGGGAATGGGCGACGTGGTCGCCTTGGTGGAACAAGCCCAGCGGCTAGTCGATGAAAAAGAGCAACTGCGAATCCAGGAGCAGTTGGAAAAAGGGCAGTTCACGTTTGACGATTTTCGCGACCACATGGCGCGATTGGCCAAACCGGGCTTAATGCAAAAGATGTTATCGCTGCTCCCTGGGATGGGGGCCATGCGGGAAATGCAGGAAGCACTCAACAACGAGGATTCCGTCAAGCAAATCCGGCAAATGGTGGGCATTATCGACGCGATGACGGCCGACGAACGGCGCAACCCGCGCCTGTTGGATGTCAATCGCAAACAGCGGATCGCGCGGGGGGCCGGTGTTCAACCCAAGCAGGTCAACGAATTAGTCAAACAATTCGAGATGATGAAACCCGTGTTCACGGGAATGGCCGGAAAGAAGAGCCCGGCCGAACAAGCAAAAATGCTGGAGGAAGTCCAGCGACAGATGGTCGATCCGTCGCGCGGGATGCCCAATACTAAAAAATCCACGGGCAAACGCCTCACCAATAAAGAGCGAGAAAAGCTGCGCAAACAGCGGGACAAAATGCTGCGTCAGCTCCGCAAAAAAGGGAACAACTAAATTCGGTTGAGTCACACGTGATATTAGTTCAAAGAGTCTGATAGGAACCAAATTGTGTCAGTAAAAATCCGCATGAAACGCATGGGGCGGAAAAACCGCGCCTACTTTCGTATCTGTGCCGCGAGTATTCGCGCCCCACGAGACGGTCGCGTCATCGAAGAATTGGGAACGTACGATCCGTCGGTCCCCGAAACGGACGCCCGCGCGATCCTCAACGGCGAGCGCATCGCCTATTGGCTGTCGGTAGGAGCCCAGACCTCTCCGAAAGTCGCCGTGTTGATCCAGAAGTATGGCAAAGATGGAACCCATTTGGAACAACAACGCCAGGCGATCGATCGATTGGGTCAGCGTCGCCGCAAGGCAATTGAAACGGCTTTGGCCGCGGCCAAAGAGTTGCCGCCTCCTCCGGCACCGGAGCCAGAATCCGAACCAGAAGTTACTATGGAAGCCGCTGCCGAGGTTGTCGACGAAAGCGCGGTCAACCAGTCGGAAAATGGCGAACCGGCAGTGGCCGAAGTGGCAGCCGAAGGAGCCCCCGAATAAGCTTGGCGCGGTGGGTAGTGGCCACTGGGCCTGCGAGACCGAGCCATGCAGATTGATATCCTGACGCTGTTCCCAGAGATTTTCAGCAGCTATTTGGAACAGAGCTTGCTGGGAAAAGCGTTGACGAAACGACTGGTAACAATCGCCAGACATGATTTGAGAAATTGGGCTACGAACCGCCACCAACGGGTCGATGATCGGCCGTATGGCGGTGGCCCGGGAATGATCTTGATGGTGGAGCCCGTCGTGGCAGCCGTCGAGGCCATCCAAACCGGCGGCGGCCAGCCTGGTGAACTGGTGCTGCTCACCCCGCAAGGGGCGCGGTTGAGTCAACCGATTGTCGAGGAACTGGCCCGCCAGCCTCGATTAGTTTTGTTGTGCGGGCGGTATGAGGGATTTGACGAACGAATAATTGATATCCTGAACCCGCGCCAGATTTCCGTCGGCGACTATGTGTTGAACGGCGGAGAAGTCGCGGCGATGGTCGTCATTGATGCCGTCATCCGATTGGTGCCAGGCGTGTTGGGTCACGAGTTGAGCAGCCATGACGATTCGTTTTCCAGCGGCAATCGCGGGATCGAGTATCCGCAATATACTCGGCCCAGAGAGTTTCGAGGACATGCCGTTCCCGAAGTTCTCATGAATGGAAACCACCAGGAGGTCGAAAGCTGGCGACGAGAACAAAGTGCCTTGCGGACCAAACTGAATCGGAAACATGTTAACCACGAATAACTTAACCACGAATAACACATAGGAAGCTGAAACCATGACACAAAAGATGATTGAAAAGGTGGGCCAATCCAGCTTGAAGGCCAATCCTCCGGAATTTGCGATTGGCGATACCGTCGATGTGCATTGCTTGATTCTCGAAGGCGAAAAGACTCGCACTCAGATTTTCAGCGGTACGGTGATCGCGCGGGCAGGCCAAGGAGTCAGTGAGACCTTTACCGTCCGGCGGATCGTGGCGGGCGAAGGTGTCGAACGAAAGTTCCCCATTCATTCGCCACGCGTGTCCAAAGTGGAAGTCGTCCGATCGGCCATCACGCGTCGCGCCAAACTGTTTTACCTTCGAGATCGTGTCGGCAAAGCGGTACGCTTGAAAGAGCGACGCAACTAGCGCTTGGTGATCGCCTGATTCTTGCGAGTGTGTCGGCCTGACGGAGGCCGACCTACGGCAGCCGCTGGCCCCAACGGCGTAGCCACCAGCGACCAGCTTGCCAAAGGACTGCGTCAGGATCGGCTAACCGCCGGCTGGCTCCAGCCGACAATGCCTGGTCTTGGATCTTTGAGCGACTTGCCCCCAAACTGGCAGCAGTCCTGAGGGCAATCATTCATGGGTTTCGGAAGAGCGATTGTCATCGCCGCCAACTCCGCTCGGAACCGACGGCGGCCTGAGAAAAAGGGTCATCCGGGGCTAAAACGCCCGGCGGTTGATAGGCTTTAGACCGTATTGCCGTCATTTGGGCGAATACGAAGTCACCGGAAAAAACCCTACAACCAGTCAGAAACGTTCCTTGAATAGTACACAATTTTGCCAAGCGACACTGCGTTGATTATGATCGAGATAATGTGCCATTGGATTCGAATGAAGGTGGCCCGGCGTGATGCCAGTAACCCGCATCGTATCCCAATTTTCCCTTTTACTGACTAGATCTATGCAAGCCTTGTTATCAATTTGGAAGCGTTGGAAATCAAGACTTCTCCGGCAGCAATCCTATCCTGTGAAGCGCGAGGTGCCATCAAATGCCATGTGGGCCTTTGGACAACTCGAACCGCGCGCGCTGTTGGCAGGCGTCCCGACATTGCTGGATTTGGTAGCAGGTGCTGGCGCATCGGTTCCACGCGATTTTTGCAATGTCAACAACACCGTTTTTTTTACGGCGGCAACACCAGGGCAAGGACGCGAACTCTGGAAAACAGATGGCACATTAGCTGGAACGATGATCGTCAAGGATATCCGACCTGGCAATGCCAGTTCTAACCCATCGTCACTGACCAATGTCAACGGAACGCTGATGTTCGTTGCCAGCCTGACCGGTGCGTCAGTGGAACTCTGGAAAAGCGACGGCACGACGGCCGGAACGGTTATTGTACGCCAATCTCCAGCTATGGATCTCGGCGATTCTGAAGCGTCAAATCTGGTCAATGTGAACGGCACACTGTTTTTCACACAAATCGTTTCCACAGGCATGGAGTTGTGGAAAAGCGATGGTTCGATGGCGGGAACCGTCTTGGTCAAAGATATTCACTTCGGACGCGAACCTTCAAATCCTTCGAACCTGACCAATGTGAATGGAACCTTGTTCTTCACCGCAGACGATGGCATCCACGGCGTTGAGCTTTGGAAATCAGACGGTAGCATGGCGGGGACTCTGCTCGTCAAAGACATTCGCCCCGGTGAACTCGCGGCTTTACCTGAACAGTTAGTCAATGTGGGCGGAACGTTGTTCTTCACGGCTAACGATGGAACAGGGGGCCGCGAATTGTGGATGAGCGATGGGACCGAATCGGGAACGTTGCTGGTCAAGGACATCCGATCAGGTGTGGCAGCTTCCAACCCCACTCAAATGACCAATGTCAATGGCGTCTTGTTCTTTGTTGCCAACGATGGCAGTGCGGGTCGCGAGTTGTGGCGCAGCGACGGAACAGCAGATGGGACAGTTCTGGTCAAAGACATTCGACCCGGGATTGCCAATGGAGAAGTTGTCGGCCTGACCAACGTCAATGGCACGTTGTTTTTCTCTGCGAATAACGGCTCGGCGGGCTCTGAGCTGTGGCGCAGTGACGGCACAGAGGCAGGTACGATTCTCGTGAAAAACATCGCCTCCGGCGCGGCCAATTCCAATCCTCAATTTCTGACGAACGCCAACGGAACTTTGTTCTTTAGTGCCAACGATGGCACTAGCGGAACGGAACTGTGGCTGAGCGATGGCACTGCCAGCGGCACGCGGCGAGTCGTCAACCTGAACCCCGGTGCCGCGAGCTCGAACCCGTCCGACTTGATCAACGTCAACGGTCGTATCCTGTTCCGAGCCAATGATGGCTCCAAAGGGAGTGAACTGTGGATTATGGATGGCGGCGGCGAATCGAGAGTGGCGCCTGGAGGAGTCGCGGCGCTGAAAGTCAATCCGCCCCGCGTCGGTGGGGTCGGAGTGCCTGGTGCTGGGCTGCCAGGTGTAGGTGTAGCTGGTGTGGGAGTTCGCCCGGCAACGCCACCTCAAGATCTGGCTGTGCTCACTTTGACCGATGGTGCGGGACTGTCAGCCCCCCAAGATTTGACCAATGTCAACGGTATTCTCTTCTTCTCAGCCTTTCGCAGTGACGTAGGACGCGAGCTGTTCAAATCCGATGGCACACCGGAAGGAACTATACTGGTCAAAGACATAGTGGCTGGAGCCAATGACTCATCTCCTACGCAATTGACCAACGTCGGCGGACTGCTGTACTTCTCTGCCATCGATCCTGTCGGCGGGCGTGAACTCTGGGTCAGCGATGGCACACCCGAAGGGACTACTCTGGTCAAAGACATCAATCCGGGAAGCGCCGGCTCCAATCCGACAGAGCTGACCAATGTGAATGGAACGCTGTTTTTCACGGCGGTCACGGCAACCCAAGGTCGCGAACTATGGCGCAGCGACGGGAGT